>NZ_JBKGXT010000010.1:0-191840 GCF_046546495.1 Pseudonocardia nantongensis
TGGCCACTGGTGATCGGCACAACCATGACTCGCCAACCCGAACCCGGGCGGCACCCACGCTAGGAGCCAGATCACCAGCGGCCAGGATCCCAACCACCGCAACGCGGCAACTGCACCCTGACACTGACGTCCACGCTAACCCTTTCCCTCCGGCCACGCCGCCGGCTCCGCCGGCCGCTCGTCCGGCCACGACGGACGCGGCCCCTGCCGCTGCGGCCGGCCCGGCGGTAGGTTCATCCGGTGGCCAGCCGCGAGGTCGTGATGGTGCAGGTCCCGGGACCGGAGGGGGCCCGCGAGGTCCGCCTGACCAGCCCGGACAAGGTCGCGTTCCCGAAACTCGGGATCACCAAGCGGGAGGTCGTCGAGTACTACCTCGCCGTCGCCGAGCCGATGACCCGGGCCTGCCGGGACCGGCCGACGAACCTCAAGCGGTTCAACGACGGCGTCGACGGCGAGCCGTTCTTCGTCAAGCGGGTGCCCAAGGGGGCACCGGACTGGGTGCGGACCTGCACGGTGACGTTCCCCAGCGGCCGGACCGCGCAGTCCGTCGCGATCACCGAGCCGGCCACGATCGCCTGGGCCGCCAACCTCAACACCCTCGACTTCCACCCGTGGCCGGTCCGCTGCGCCGACACCGACCACCCGGACGAGCTGCGGATCGACCTGGACCCGCAGCCCGGCACCGACTTCGCCGACGCCGCGGCCGTCGCCGCCGTGCTGCGCGAGGTCCTGGACGAGGCCGGCCTGACCGGGTGGCCGAAGACCTCCGGCGGGCGCGGGCTGCACGTGTTCGCACCCGTCCGGCCGGAGTGGGACTTCGTCGAGATCCGGCACGCCGTGATCGCGATCGCCCGCCGGGTGTGCCGGCGGATCCCGGAGCGGGCCACCGTGGACTGGTGGAAGGAGGAGCGTGGCGAGCGCGTCTTCCTCGACTTCAACCAGGCCGCCCGGGACCGCACGATCGCCTCCGCCTGGTCGGTGCGCGGGCTCCCGGACGCGACCGTGTCGATGCCGCTGAGCTGGGACGCCGTCGGCGAGGTCGATCCGGCCGAGTTCACCCTGCGGACCGTCCCCGAGCTGCTGGCGCGGCACGGCGACCCGCATGTGGACGCCGACGACCACCGCGGCGGCTGCGAGACCGCCCTGCGGTGGTACGCCGAGGACGAGGCCGAGCTCGGCGTCGCGGAGATGCCCTACCCGCCCGAGTACCCGAAAATGCCGGGCGAGCCGATGCGGGTACAGCCCAGCCGGGCGCGGAGCGCGAAGGGCGCCGGGGGCTGACCCCTGCGCGGGCTCACGCCTCCTGCCGGACGGCGCGGACGCGCGCTACCCCCGGTGCCTGTCGACAGGTACACCAGCGTCGTCGTTCCATGAGCGAACTTCCGGCGTGTACCCCTCGACGCCGCGGGTGCGTCCGGCTGCCGCGGAGGACCGGTCAGGTCTCGCCGCGCTCGCGCGCCCGCTTGCGGCGCTTCCCCTCGTGCATCGCCTGCACCCGCGGCACCGGGATGCGGTGCCCCTCCTCGATCACTGCGACCGGCAGCGTCCCGGGCTCCGGGCGCAGCTCCCGCCACGGATCCGCGGCCCCCGGCATCCTGGCGGCCCCCAGGATCCCGGCGACCGTGGTCACGGTGATCCCGGCCGGGGCGACGTCGTCCAGCTCGTCCCAGGAGACCGGGAAGGACACCGGCAGCCCGGGCCGGGCCCGCGGGCTGTAGGCCGCGACCAGCGTCGCGCCGCCGGCCCGGGTCGGGTCCAGGAACACCCGGCCGCCGCGGTCGTCCCGGATGAAGGCGGTGGTCGCGACGTCCGGGTCCAGGGTGGCGGCTCGGGCCGCGATCGCCCGGGTGGCGGCGAACGCCGAGTCGATCCCGATCGGTGTCGCCAGCGGCACCACCACGTGCAGGCCCCTGGCCCCGCTGGTCTTCACCGCGGCGTCCAGGCCGATCCCGGACAGCGCGCGGCGCACCAGCCGGGCCACCTCGACGACCCGGGTGAACGGCCCGCCCTCGGGCGGGTCCAGGTCGACCACCAGCTCGTCGGTGACGTCGGCGCCGTGCGGGACCAGCGTCGGGTGGAACTCGATCGCCCGCTGGTTGGCGAACCACAGCAGCGTCCGCCGGTCGGAGCACAGCGGGTAGTGCACGGTGCGCTGCGAGGCCTGCGCCCAGACCGGGATCGTCGGTATCCAGTCCGGCGCCCCGCGGGGCAGGTTCTTCTGCATGAACGGCGGCTGCCCCGGTCGTGCGCGCACCACGGACAGCGGCCGCCCGGCCAGGCCCGGCAGCAGCCGGTCGGCGAGGGCGTCGAGGTGATCGACGAGCTCCCGTTTGGTGACGCCTGCGTCGTCGAACACCGGCGCGTCCAGGTTGGTCAGCTCGACGCCGTCGCGGACCTCGTCGACCTCCCGGCGCGCCATCAGGGGCCGCCGATGAAGCCGCGTTCGTCCAGCCAGGCCCGGGCGACGTCGCGGGGGACCCGTCCCTGCGCGGAGACCTTGCTGTTCAGCGACAGGATCGTCGAACGGTCCAGCGCCCCGGACAGCGTGTCCAGGATCCGCGCGACCTCCGGGGCCTGGTCGAGCACGTCCTTGCGGATGGTCGGCGCCGCGTTGTCGGTGACGTGGTAGCCGCGGTCGTCGTCGAGCACCCGGAGCCCGAGCCCGGGGATCCGGCCGTCGCTGGTGCCGACCTCGCCGAACTGGCACACCCCGTCGGCGGTCGACCGGTGGATCAGTCCGGCGTCGAGCACCTGGATCCGGTCCGGCGGGATCTCGAAGCCGTACGCCTGCTGCAGGCCCCGCAGGCCGTCCTCGCGGGAGCTGTACTCGGCCTCCACACACACCGTGCCCGGCCGGCCGGAGCGCAGGTAGGCGGCCATGTCGCTGATCGTGTGCAGGTTCAGCCGGGCCGAGGTGGACCCGTCCACGGTGAAGGCGTGGGTGTTCTCGAACCCGGTCGGCCGCAGCCAGGCGATGCCGTTCTCGGCGAGGTCCCGCTCCCGCAGCTCGCGCAGCACCTGGTCGTCGGGCAGCCGGTGGGTCCCGGGCAGGAACGACGCCCACGCCGTCCCGGTGTACTCCCAGTACAGCGAGATGTCCCCGGAGAGCAGCGCCTGCCGGGTGACGTCCGACCCGCCGATGCCGCAGCGATCGGTCACCGACGCCCCGGCCGACTGCAGGCCGGTGATCGTGATCTGGCAGAGCAGCTGCTGCTCGTCGCCGTTCTTCGAGCCCACCACGTAGGTGTGGCCGGACAGGTCGGCCTGACGGGCCAGCGAGCCCGGGGCGGCGCCCGGCCCGGTCGACGACATCCCGCACGCCGCGGTGAGCAGCGCGGTGGCGAGCAGCAGCGCGAGGAGCGGGATCCGGCGAGCGGTCACGGGGGCGTCCCGAGGTCGTGGGGGAGAGGTCGTCAGCGGATCACGGATCGACGCCGGGTGCAACGGGCGCCGCACACCGGCGGGCCCCGCCCCCACACGGTGCTCGTGCGGGAAACGGGGCCCGGTCGCGTGCGTGGCCCCCTCAGTCTCAGCTCAGCCGATGAAGCCCTGCTCCTGCAGCCACGTCCGCGCGACCTCACGCGGGTCCTGGCCGTAGGACGACACCTTGCCGTTCAGGTCGAGCATGGTGTTGTAGTCCAGCGCCCCCGCGATCGGCGCCAGCACCTGCCGGATCTCCGGCTTGGCGTCGTAGACCTCCTTGCGGACGATCGGGGCGGCGTTGTAGGTGACGTGGTACTTCTTGTCGTCCTCCAGCACCTTCAGACCCAGGCCGGGGATCCGGCCGTCGGTGGTGAACACCAGGCCGAACGTGCAGTCCCCGCGGTTCGTGGCCTCGTAGATGACGCCGCTGTCGAGCACCTGCAGCCGGTCCTGCGGGATCTCGAAGCCGTAGGCCTGCTGCGCGCCGCGCAGGCCGTCGTCGCGCGAGTTGTACTCGGTCTCGACACACACCGTGCCCGGCTGGCCGGACTTGATGTACTCGGCCATGTCGGTCATCGAGTTGAGGCCGGCCTCCTGCGCCTTCTGCCCGTTGACGGCGAACGCGTAGGTGTTGTTGAAGTTCGCCTTCTCCAGCCAGACGAGCTGGTTCTCCTGCAGGTCACGCTCGGCCACCCGGCGGTAGAGCTCGTCGTCGTCCGGGATCCGCTCGGTCTCCTTGAAGAACGACGCCCACGCGGTGCCGGTGTAGTCCCAGTAGATGTTGATGTCACCGGAGAGCAGCGCCTGCCGGTTCACGTCCGTGCCGCCGATGTTGCAGCGGTCGGTGACGGCGCCGCCGGCCGACTCCAGCGCCGCGACGGTGATGTGGCAGAGCACCAGCTGCTCGTCGAAGTTCTTGCCGCCGACGACGTAGTCCTGGCCCTCCAGGTTGCCGGCCTCGGCCAGCGACCCGCCGGACGCCGAGGGGCCGCTGCCGCTGAGTCCGCCGCAGCCCGCGAGGGCGACAGCCGTGACCGCCGCCATCGCCGTCAGGGCGATGCGCCGGGATCGTCCGAATCTCACGTGTCCTCCAGGGGTGCGCGGTACTACGGGGTGTGGGAAGCGGGGTGTGTCCGACGGATCGGCTCTAGCTGCGGCGCACCGCGTACTCGGCCAGGCCGGCCAGCCAGTCCACGATCAGCGCCAGCGCCGCGACGATCGCCGCGGCGACGATCGTGCCGGTGGGGCGGCCGAGCTCGAGCATCCCCTTGATCGGCAGGCCGAGACCGCCGGCGCCGATCCAGGTGGCCAGTGCCGCGGTCCCGACGTTGAGGACCAGCGCCACCCGCACGCCCGCGACCATGACCGGGGTGGCCAGCGGCAGCTCGACCTTGAACAGCGTCTGCCGGGCGGACAGGCCGATGCCGCGGGCGGCCTCGATCAGGAAGCGGTCCACCTGCTGCAGGCCGACCACGGTGTTGGTGAGCACCGGCAGCAGCGCGGCCAGTGCCAGCGCGACGACCGCGGTCGGCAGGCCCAGCCCGAGCGGCGAGAACGCCAGCAGCACGATCACGCCGAACGCGGGCAGCGCCTGCATGAAACCGGTGAAGGCGAGCACCGGACGCTGGATCCGGCGGGCCGCCGGGCGGCTGATCGCGATCCCGGCCGGGATCGCGATCACGATCACGACCAGGGTCGACAGCCCGGTCAGGACCAGGTGCTCCCAGAGCCGCAGGCCCAGCTCGCCCGGGTTGATCACGGAGCGCTCGACGTCGTCGAGGCCCTGGCTCGCCGCGTAGAGGAGCACCAGGCCCAGGCCGACGACGGCGATCAGCGGGTTGACGACCAGCGACCGGTCGAACCGTGGCCGGGACCGGCCGGACGCGGCACCGGTCCCGTCGCGGACCGGGTCGGCGGCGGGGGCGCTCACGCCTGGGCCTTCGTCTTGAGGCCCTCGACGAGATCCTTCCACCACAGCGCGCCCTGAAGCTGCTGCTGGTCGTCGACGACGGCGACCAGCTCGGTCTGCGAGTCGAGCATGACGTCGACGGCGTCGTAGACGGTCCCCGAGTGCGGCACCGTGACCAGCCGCGGGAGCTGCTCGGTGCCGGGCAGGTAGGCCCAGCGCAGCGGCCGGCCCTCGGCGTCGACCTCGTAGGTCGGGGCGCCGTTGCGCTCGCCCGTGCCGTCCAGCCCCACCGTCTGCAGCTCCAGGCGGGACAGCTCCAGCAGCGACAGTCGGCGGACCGCCGCGCCGGAGCCGACGAACTCGGCGACGAACTCGTTCGCCGGATGGGTGAGCACGGTGTCCGGGGTGTCGTACTGCTGCAGCGTGCCGCCCGGCCCGAAGACCGCGATCCGGTCGCCCAGCTTGACCGCCTCGGACAGGTCGTGGGTGACGAAGCAGATCGTCTTGGCGATCTGCTGCTGCAGCTCCAGGAACTCGTCCTGGAGCCGCTCGCGGGTGATCGGGTCGATCGCCCCGAACGGCTCGTCCATCAGCATCACCGCGGGGTCCGCGGCCAGGCCGCGGGCGACCCCGACACGTTGCTGCTGGCCGCCGGAGAGCTGGCGCGGGTAGCGGTCCCGGTAGTCCTTGGGCTCCATCCCGACCAGGTGCAGCAGCTCGTCGACCCGGGCGGTGATCCGGTTCTTCTCCCAGCCGAGGATCTTCGGGACGACCGCGACGTTGTCGCCGATCGTGAAGTGCGGGAACAGGCCGACCTGCTGGATCACGTAGCCGATCTGGCGGCGGAGCTGGTCGGCGTTGACCGTGGTGACGTCGTCGCCGTCCAGCAGGATCCGTCCGGTGGTCGGCTCGATCAGCCGGTTCATCATCTTGAGGGTGGTCGTCTTGCCGCAGCCGGAGGGTCCGATGAACATCGAGATCGTCCCTTCCTGGACCTCGATGTTCAGTTCCTGCACCGCCGGGGCGGTCGCCTTCGGATAGATCTTGCTGATGCCTTCGAGGGCGATCATCGGCTTGCCGGAGTCAGACACGGATCCCCCTCGGGGTGGTGGAGCGCTGCACGATCCAGAACACGAGTTCGTACACGGCAGCCACGACGAGGCAGCCGAGCGTGGCCGCCAGAACCTGGTTGAACGAGTTGACCGAGCCGATCCGCCGCAGGCCGAGGAACAGCGACGAGCCGAAGCCGGGACCGTTGATCGCGCCGGCGACGACCGCGATCCCGACGATGATCAGGACCGCGACCCGGATGCCGGACAGGATCACCGGCCAGGCCAGCGGGAGCTGGATGCTGAGCATCCGGCGGACCGGGCCCATGCCCATGCCGCGAGCGGACTCGAGCACCGCGTCGTCGACCGAGGACAGGCCGGCGACAACGTTGCGCAGCACCGGGTAGATCGAGTACAGGGTCAGGGCGAACACCGAGGGCGCCACCCCGATGCCGAGCAGCGGCTGCAGCATGCCGAACAGCGCGATCGACGGGATCGTCAGCGCCGCCGAGCCGGCGATCAGCAGGGCCTCGCGGGAGCCGATGCGTACCGGCTTGCTCCACGAGTCCGGGGTCAGCTGGTTGGTGTGCAGCAGGGTGCCCGCGACCAGCGAGATGGCGGAGGCGATTCCGACCGCGATCAGGACCAGCAGAAAGTGCTGCTGGCCGTAGAACACCAGCGTGTCGAGTTGAGATCCGACATAGCTGAAGAAATCCACCGTGCTCCTTCCGCCGGGATCCCGTGCCCGCCGAGCGGGGCACCACCGGTCTGGTGCACCACCGGTCCTGCTGCACCACTCGTCGGCCGGTGCCACCGGCGTTACACGTCCGCGCCGGGTGCCTCCGGTCGCCGCGGGGAGCCCGGCCACCGGGCACGACCTGCGACGACCGCACCGCCGAGCGGGACTCTAGTCGCAGGATCTGCGCGAGGTAAGCCATCG
Organism: Pseudonocardia nantongensis; assembly: GCF_046546495.1. Classification (NCBI taxonomy): domain Bacteria; kingdom Bacillati; phylum Actinomycetota; class Actinomycetes; order Pseudonocardiales; family Pseudonocardiaceae; genus Pseudonocardia; species Pseudonocardia nantongensis. The sequence continues at coordinate 7,322 of NZ_JBKGXT010000010.1, forward strand.
GCCCGATTCGTGACTCGGTCGTGCCGGAATCGGGAAACGATTCGACCGAACTGTCGCCGCAGGTCGTGGCCCCCGATCCGTGCGGATCCCGCAACCACTCCGGAAACCGCGGATACGGAATCGTGACCTTCGGGGTCGGGTTCGTCACGCCTGCCCGATACCGAGGTGCCCCGGACGGTGCAGCCGGTTACGGAGGGCAGACCACGTCCTCGGCGGGGGCACGGCCCTCCAGCAGGGCCCGGTCGACGACCGCGGTGACGCACGGGGTGCGGGGGTAGGCCCCGGTGCCGGCGCCCTGCCAGCGAACCAGCCGCCCGCCGCCCAGCTGCTCGGCGGTCCGCTCCGCACCGCTCTGCGGGGAGCGCGGATCCCGGGCGGTGCCGATCACCAGCACCGGTGGCGGGGGAGCGGCGCCCGGCGCGCCCGGGGACTGCGATGCGGACGTCCCGCCGGAGGGCCAGGGCCCGCAGGTCACCAGCTGCTGCGCGGCCGCGACCCCGAACAGGTCGAACCGGGCACCCCACTGGCCGGCCAGGTCGGCGGCCTCGCCGGGGGTGGTCCGGACCCGGCTGTCGTTGCAACGGGTGGCCAGCGCGGCGTCGAAGGAGCCCGGTGACCCGTCCGGCGGGCCCGGTCCGCCGGACCGGAGCAGTCGGGCCGGGCCGGCCGGGTCGCCGGCGACCGCGGCGGCCAGCGCGGCGGTCAGCTCCGGCCACCGGGCGGGCTGGGAGAGCAGCGTGCGCACCGCGTGCACGGTGGAGCCGGCGGTGACGGTGTCGCCGTCCCCGACCGGGAGCGCGGTACCGGAGAGCCGGTCCAGCAGCCCGCGGACGGTCGCCCGCGGATCGGGCCCGAGCGGGCAGGCCGGGCCCGCGGTGCAGGCGGTGGCGAAGGCGTCGAACGCGGCCTCGGCCGACGCGGTGGCCGCCTCGGTGCGGGCCGGGTCGTCCAGGGTGGGATCGCCCGGGCCGTCCAGCACCACCCGGCCCGCGGCCTCCGGGTGCGACGTCACCCACTGCGCGGCGGCGTCGGCGCCGTCGCCGACCCCGACCACGTTCAGCCGGGCCGTGCCGAGCGCGCTGCGCAGCGCCTCCAGGTCGTCCGCGGTGGAGGCCGCCCGGAAGCTGGTGAGCGTGCCGGACAGCATCAGGTAGCAGTCCTGCACGATCGCGCGGGACCGGGCCAGCAGCCGGTCCATGGTCGCGGTGTCGGCGCTCGTCGGGTCGGCGTCGACCAGGGCCGCCCGGGCGTCCGGGGGTGCGCAGTCGAGCAGGTCGGTGCCGCTGCCGCGGCGGTCCATCCCGATCACCTGGTAGCGCGCGAGCACCTCGTCGGGCAGCTGCGCGGCCAGTGTCGCGGCGGCCCGGGACGACCCGTCGATACCGGTGTCGCCCAGCACGACCAGGGCGGGCAGGTCCTCCGGTGCGCCGGGCCGGGTGATCCGGGTCAGCCCGAGCCGGGCCGGGCCGAGATCCGGCCGGGCCCGGTCGGCGGCGACGGTGAGCCGGCCGCAGCCGGCGGCCAGGGCCCGGTCCTCGGGCGGCTCGGTGCCGCTCGCGGCCAGCCCGGCGAGGACCTCGGCGGTGCAGTCGGTGAACGTCGGCCCGCCGCGGACCGGGTCGGTGTCGGGCAGCGCGTCCGGGTCTGCCGGTGCCGCCGCGGGCGGTGGCGGGGGTGCGGGCAGGTCCTCGCCGCGCACCGCGACCGGCGGGCGCAGCGAGGGGCCGACCGAGCAGCCGGCCAGCAGGACGGTGCAGAGCAGCGCCGCGAGCGCGGTGCCGCACCACCGGACCACCCGCTGCCCCCTCGTCGTGCCCGCCGTCCGCGTCCCGGGCCCGGACGCACCGGGCCACCGGCGGGTCAGTCTGCCCGCCGGTGGGTGAGACGCCGGTGAGGAGGGTGCGCCCGCGCCCGGGTCAGCGGGCGGTCCAGCCGCCGTCCTGGGTGAGCGAGCTCCCGGTGATCGAGTTCGACGCCGGCCCCCACAGCAGCGCGGCCAGCTCGGCGGTCTCGGCCGGCTCGATCAGCCGCTTCACCGCGACCGGGGTCAGCATGATCTTCTCGACGACCTCGTCCTCGCTGATCCCGTGCGCGGCGGCCTGGTCGGCGATCTGCGCCTCGACCAGCGGGGTCCGGACGTAGGCGGGGTTGATGCAGTTGCTGGTGACGCCGTGCTCGGCCCCCTCCAGTGCGGTGACCTTGGACAGCCCCTCCAGGCCGTGCTTGGCCGAGACGTAGGCCGACTTGTACGGGCTCGCCCGCAGGCCGTGCGCGCTGGAGATGTTGACGACCCGGCCCCAGCCGCGGCCGTACATGTGCGGCAGCATGCGCCGGACCAGCCGGAACGGCGCCTCGAGCATGATCCGGAGGATCTGCGAGAACATCTCCGGGTCGAACTCCTCCAGCCGGGAGACGTGCTGCCGGCCGGCGTTGTTGACCAGGATGTCCACGTCGGCGGGGAGCCGGTCGACGGCCGCGAGATCGGAGAGGTCGCAGCCGATCGCCTCGACGGCGCCGTACTCGGCGGCCAGCGGCTCGACCTTCCCGGCGTCGATGTCGACGACGTACACGGCCGCGCCGTCGTCGGCCAGGCGGCGGGCGACGGCCGCACCGATCCCGCTGCCGGCCCCCGTGACCAGGGCCTTCTTCCCCTGCAGTACCGGACTCATGTCGCCGACCGTACGGTGCCGGTCCGGCTCCTCGGCTATGAGGCGGGTCACGCCACCCGGGGCCCGCGGTCCGGTCGGCCCGAGTCCAGTTCCAGTCGGACGGCGACGGGCAGGTCCGCCAGGCCCAGCGAGTCGCGCACCTGGGTGAGCACCTCGGCGTCCAGCCGGCGGCAGACCTCGGCGACGGTGTCGGCGAGCGAGCCCTCGGCGTCGTCGTCGACCCAGATCACGGCCCGTACCGCGGGCCGGGCGGCGCTGCCGACCATCCGGGCCCGGGCCCGGCTGACACCGGGCAGCGCGAGCGCGCCCCCGGCGACGGCGTCCGCCGCGGCCGAGGCGTCGATCCGGATCTCGGTGCCGGCGCCGTCGTCGACGACGAGGTCGGGCCGGCTCTCCGGGCGCAGTGCGCGCGCGGCCCAGAGCAGGCCCAGCAGCACGAGTAGCAGGCCGGCGACGACCGCGACGATCCGGGACACCAGCGGCTGCGCGGTCAGCACCTGGACCGCGATCGGGTCGAGCACCGGGCGCAGCCGACGGTCGGCCCCGAACACGCCGGAGACCAGCAGGATCGTCAGCACCCCGGCGACCAGCAGCACCAGGCCGACCAGGGTGAGGCCCCAGCGGGCGCCGCCGGCCGAGCGGGCCTGGGCCCGCCGGGCGGTGCGGGTCGCGCGACGGGAGCCCCCCCCGGGCGGCGCCGGGTCGGGTTGCGCGCCGGAGGCCTGCGGGGTGGGTGCGGTCGTGACTGCCGTGCTCGTGCCGGGGGCGGGCCCCGGATCGGCGTCGGTGCTCATGTCAGCGGACCCCCTCGGTTCGGGCACGGTCCGGGGCGCCCCGGACCGTGAGTCGTGGCCGCCGGGCCAGCGGCAGCCCGTCCAGCACCGCGGTGGCGGCGGTGCGAGCGCCGTCCTGGGCCGCCGTGTCGTCGCGGCCGCTGGCCCGCACCGTGACCGCCCGGGCGGACGCGGTGACCGACGCGGCGGTGACCGGGTCGGCGGCGCGGACGTCGCGGCCGACGATCCGGGCCAGCACCCGCGGCGCGGTCACCACGGTGAGCCCCGGCGACGGCGAGGTCAGCCGGACGTCGTGCCGCCGGGCGAGCAGCGCGACCAGTAGCAGCACCCCCCCGACGACGGCGGCGGCGATCGCGACGGCGAGCACCGGACCGGCGGTCCAGAGGGTGTTCCCGGCCGTCGTGCGCCAGTCCCGCCAGGGGACCAGCAGACCGGCCGAGCCGGTCCCGGCGCCGGTCCAGGCGGCCGCGACCTCGACGACGATCAGCGCGCCGAGCACGGCCACGGCCAGGCTGACCAGTGGTGCCAGCACGCGGAGCAGGACCCGCATGGCGAACCTCCCTGCGGTGGTGGATGGGACGTCAGGAGACGCGGCCGCCGCCGCGCGGGGCGCGGTCGGGCTGCAGCGCGTCGACCTCGACGACGAACGAGCGCAGCCGGTGCCCGGTCATCCGGCGCAGGTCGGTCGCGACCCGTTCGCGGATCTCGGCGACCGCGGCCCGGACCGGGCCCGGGTAGACCAGGGTCAGCGAGAGCCGGATGTCGACCTCGCCGCCGGGCCGCGGGGTGATCTTCGCGCTCGGACCCGCCTCGCCCATGCCGAGCCCGGCCACGGTGCGGGTCCGGTGCCGGGTGGCCGGTGCGGTGTCCGCCGCGTGCTCGACGATCTTGCGCAGCACGGCCGGGTCGACGTCCAGCCGGCCGCGCTCGTCCGGCTCGGGCGCCGTGCCCGTGCTCGGGACGCCGGTCTCGGTGGTCACCGGTCGCGGCCCCGGCCGAGGACGCCGCTGACGTCCAGATCCCCGTCGAGCCACCGGCCGACCAGCAGGCCGATCGCGCCGAGCACGAGGGTGATGACGAAGGCGTCGAAGCCGCCGGTGGCGCCCGCGATGCCGAGCAGGAGACCGGCCAGCAGGCCGGTCCGGGTGGCGTTCATGAGGTCTCCAGGAGGAAGGGGTGTCAGGCGTGGCCGTCGGGCCGGTCCGGGCGGTCCACCCGCGGACGGCTCCGCCGGCGGGCCGTGCGGATCAGGGCGACCAGGACCCGGGTGGGCAGCGGCAGGTCCGGGACGATCTCGATCGGCCGGTCGTAGCGCCGGTCGTCGACCGGCCCGTACCGGGTGTGGCCGGCCCGGTCGCCGGTGCCCGGTCCGGGGTCCTGCCCGGCGGCGATCGCGCGGTAGCGGGCCAGGCCGTCCCGGAAGACCTCCGGGTCGCCGCCGCGATCCGGGTGGTGGGTGCGGACGAACGAGCGGTAGGCGGCGCGCTGCTCAGGGCTGAGCCCCGGGGCGGCGTCCGGTCCGTCCATCCGCACCTCACTCGTCGTCACGGGCCGGCCGGGACGGTGTCGCGCCCCGCCGTGTCATGCCCTGCCGTGTCGCGCCCCGCGGTGTCGTACCCGGTGTCGACGTCGGCCACGGTGACGTCGACCGCGCAGCCACCGACCAGCGGCGACAGCGTCCGGCGCAGGGATGCGACGGTGGCCGGGATCGGCCGGTCCAACCTGAGCACGACGCCGATCTCGACCGGTTCCCCCGGGCCGCCCACGTGCACGCCGACCAGCCGGCGCCCGGGCAGCCAGGTGGCGACGGCGCCGAAGGTACCGCCGTGCAGCCGGGCCACCGACGGGTGTGCGGCCACCGCGTCCGCGACCAGCTCGGCCAGCGCCTCCGGTGCCGGCTGCCCGGCGGCCGCCGCGGTGCCGCCGGTGGCGTCGTCCACCGGGGTCACTCCACGACGCGGCCGGACTGCGCCGGCGCCGGGGCGGGGGCCTCGTCGCCGTCGTCGTCGGACGCCATGTGGATGTCGTTGACGGCGATGTTGACCTCCACGACTTCCAGCCCGGTCATCCGCTCGACGGCGCCGATCACGTTGCGGCGCACCGCCTTGGACAGCTCGGCGATGGAGACGCCGTACTCGACGACGATGTCCAGGTCGACCGCGGCCTGCTTCTCGCCGACCTCGACGGCGACCCCGGCGACGTTCGTCGCGCCGGTCGAGCTGCCGCCCGGGATCCGCTCGCGCAGGGCGCCGAACGCGCGGGAGGCGCCACTGCCCATCGAGTACACGCCGGAGACCTCGCGGGCCGCGATGCCGGCGATCTTCTGCACGACGGATGCCGCGATCGAGGTCTTGCCCTGGCCGGTGTCGGCGCCGAGTCGGGGCGCCGGGGCGTCGCCGGAGGTGGTGGCGGGGGTGCTGGAGGTCATCTCTCGCTCCTCTCCCGGCGCGGGCGCCGGAGGATCGATCGTGCGGTCCCTCGTGTGATGCCCAACGGAACGGGGGTCTCACGGTGGTTCACTCGTTCGGCGGAAATGCCCTGGGATGCGGCGGGCGGCGCGCGTGTGATCAGGGTGCCGCCGCCCGGGTGTGTTCCCACAGGCTTACCTCACTTATGGTGAGCGGAGCCGCACCACCGCCCGTGCTCGTGTGGCAGGACCTGGCGCGCCGCGCGTGCCGAACCGAACAGGGAGAGCGCAGCGACGTGACCGTGACCGGGAGCCCCCCGACCTCGTCACCCGTGGCGCCACGGGCGTCGGGCGCGTTGCGCCGGCGCCGGCTCCTGGGGCTGGCGGCGTTGGCCGGCGCGCTGGTGCTGGCCCTGCTGGCCAGCATCGCGATCGGGACCAAGATCATCCCGCTGAACGAGGTGGGATCCGCGCTCGTCGCGCCGACCGGCACCGAGAACGACGTGGTGATCCGCTCGCTGCGGATCCCGCGGACGGTGCTCGGGGTGCTGGTCGGGATCGCGCTCGGCCTGGCCGGGGCGCTGGTGCAGGGCTTCACCCGCAACCCGCTGGGTGACCCCGGGTTGCTCGGGGTGAACGCGGGTGCGGCGCTGTTCGTGGTCGCCGGGATCTACCTGTTCGGCGTCGGCTCGCTGTTCGGCTACGTCTGGTTCGCCTTCGCCGGCGCGCTGGTCGCCAGCGTCGCGGTCTTCCTGATCGGCACCCGCGCGCCGGGTGGCGCGACGCCGGTGTCGCTGGCGCTGGCCGGGGCCGCGATGAGCTTCCTGATGCAGGCGCTCACGTCGGCGATCGTGCTGCTGGACGAGCCCAGCCTGGACGCCTACCGGTTCTGGGTGGTCGGGTCGCTGGCCGGGCGGGACGCCGACGTCGCGGGGCAGGTCGTCTGGTTCATCGTCGCCGGTATCGTGCTGGCGCTGGCCAGCGCGCCGGCGCTGAACGCGCTCTCGCTCGGCGACGACGTCGCCGCCTCGCTCGGGCACTCGGTGCGCCGGACCCGGCTGGTCGGTGTCGTGGCGATCACGCTGCTGGCCGGCGCGGCCACCGCGGCCTGCGGGCCGATCGTGTTCCTCGGGCTGATCGTGCCGCACGTGGTGCGCGCCTTCACCGGCCCGGACCATCGCTGGTTGCTGCCGGCGTCCGGGCTGGCCGGCGCGGTGCTGCTGCTGCTGGCCGACGTCGTGGGCCGGGTGGTGGCCCGGCCAGGGGAGCTGCAGGTGGGGATCGTCGTGGCGGTGCTGGGCGGACCGTTCTTCATCGCCCTGGTGCGGCGCCGCAAGCTGGGGGCGGTGTGAGCGCCCCGGCCCGGGAGCGCACCCCGTCCGGGCCCGCGGTCGTCGCGGGGCGGCGCCCGCTGCGGGTCGGGCCGGTCTCCGGTGTGCTGCGCGTCCGGCCGCTGGTCGTGCTCGGCGCGTGTGCCGCGGTGCTGCTGCTCGCCGCGGCCACCAACATGGGTCGCGGCGACTACCCGATCGGGATCACCGACGTGCTGGCCACCCTGTTCGGCGGCGGCGACGCCGGCCAGCAGCTGGTGGTGCTGGAGCTGCGGTTGCCGCGCACGCTGACCGGTGCGCTGGTCGGCGGGGCGCTCGCCGTCTCCGGTGCGATCCTGCAGTCGGTCGCCCGCAACCCGCTCGCCAGCCCGGACATCATCGGCGTCCAGTGGGGCGCCAGCGCCGCGGCGGTGTTCGTGATCGTGCTCGGCGGCGGCGTGGCCGGCGTCGGCGGGATGTTCGCCTCGCTCGGCATCCCGCTCGCCGCGCTGATCGGCGGGCTGGTCAGCTCGACGCTGGTCTACGTGCTGGCCTGGCGCAGCGGGATCCAGGGCTACCGGCTGGTGCTGATCGGGATCGGCATCCAGGCGGTGCTGGTCGCGGCGGTGCAGTACCTGCTGACCGTCGCGCAGGTCTACCAGGCCGCGCAGGCCCAGGTCTGGATCAACGGCAGCCTGAACGCCCGCAGCTGGGACGACGTGGCGCCGGTGGCGATCGCGATGGCGGTCCTGGTGCCCGCCGCGCTGATCCTCACGCACGTGCTGGGCGGGCTGCGCTTCGACGACGACACCGCCCGCGGCCTGGGCATCCGGGTGGACGGGGCGCGCACCGGCCTGCTGCTGGTGTCCGTCGGCCTCGCCTCGGTGGCCACCGCAGCGGCCGGCCCGATCGCGTTCGTCGCGCTGGTCAGCCCGCAGATCGCGCGCCGGCTCTGCCGGGTCGGCAGCCCCCCGCTGGGGGTCTCGCTGATGCTCGGCGCGGCGCTGACCGTCCTCGCCGACCTGATCGCCCGGACCGCGCTCGGCTCGGTCGAGCTGCCGGTCGGCATCGTCACCGCCGTGATCGGCGCCCCGTACCTGCTCTTCCTGCTCGCCCGCGCCCGTCAGGAGGCCCGTGCATGACCGTGCACCCGACCGTCGACACCCCGGTCCGCCGCGCCGATCCCGGAACGGTCCGGCTGCGCGCCGAGGAGCTGTCTCTCGGCTACGGCGACCGGACGGTCGTCGAGAACCTGGACCTGGACGTCCTGCCCGGCTCGGTGACCACGGTGATCGGCCCGAACGGCTGCGGGAAGTCCACCGTGCTGCGCGCGCTGGGCCGGCTGCTGCCCGCCCGGAAGGGCCAGGTGCTGCTGGACGGCAAGCGGATCGACAAGACCCCCACCAAGGAGGTCGCCCGGGTCCTCGGGATCCTGCCGCAGTCGCCGCTGGCGCCGGAGGGCCTGACCGTCGCGGACCTGGTCGCCCGCGGCCGGCACCCGCACCAGGCCTGGTACCGGCAGTGGTCGGCGGACGACGAGCGCGCCGTGGACGATGCGCTGAGCTGGACCGGGCTGGGCGACCTGGCCGACCGCCCGGTCGACGAGCTCTCCGGCGGCCAGCGGCAGCGGGCCTGGCTCTCGATGGCGCTGGCCCAGGAGACCGACCTGATGCTGCTCGACGAGCCGACCACGTTCCTCGACCTGGCCCACCAGGTCGACGTGCTGGAGCTGGTCCGGCGGCTGCAGTCCGAGGCCGGGCGCACCGTCGTCATGGTGCTGCACGACCTCAACCTGGCCGCCCGCTACGCCGACCGGCTGGTCGCGATGAAGGACGGCCGGATCGTCGCGGCCGGGGACCCGGCCGACGTGCTGACCGAGAGCCTGCTGGCCGAGGTGTTCGAGTTGCGGGCGCGGGTGATCCCGGACCCGGAGACCGGCACGCCGCTGGTGGTGCCGAGCGCGCATGCGCGCACCTGAGGACCCGCCGTACCTCGCGACCCGGGCGGTGCACGCCGGGAACGAGGTCGACCCCGGCACCGGGGCTATCCGCAGGCCGATCGTCGCGGCGAACTCCTACGCGCTGCCCGACGACCCGTCCGGACTGGACTGGTCCGGGACCGACACCGCGCTCTACACCCGCAACGGCGGGGCCAACCAGGGCTGGCTGGAGCAGAAGCTCTGCGCGCTGGAGGACCCGTCCGGGGTGACCCCTGGGGGCTGCGCGGCGGTGGCGCTGGCCTCCGGCGTCGCGGCGCTGCACGCGGTGTTCTTCACGTTCCTGCGCTCCGGGGACCACGTGGTCAGCTCGGACGTCACCTACGTCGCCACCCACCGGTTGCTCGCCGAGCTGCTGCCGGAGCGCTACCGGATCACCGCGACGCTGGTCGACTCGGCCGATCCGGAGGCGGTGCGGGCCGCGATCCGGCCGGAGACCCGGCTGGTGCACGTCGAGACCCCGGCGAACCCGACCACCCGGATCACCGACACCGACGCCGTCGCCGCGATCGCGCACGAGCACGGGGCGCTGCTCTCGGTGGACGCCACGTTCGCCACGCCGGTGCTGCAGCGGCCGCTGGAACGTGGTGCGGACCTGGTGGTGCACTCGCTGACCAAGTACATCAACGGGCACGGCGACGCGATGGGCGGCGCGGTGCTCGGCCGGCACGAGCTCGTCGACCGGATCCGGGCGGACGCGATGGTCGACGCCGGCGGCGTGATCAGCCCGTTCAACGCCTGGCTGATCATGCGGGGTTCGATCACGCTGCCGATGCGGATGCGCGCGCACTGCGCGTCCGCACTGCAGGTCGCGCGGTTCCTCGAGGCGGACCCGCGGATCGCCTACGTGGCCTACCCGGGCCTGGCCTCGCACCCGCAGCACGAACTCGCGACCCGCACCCTGGACGGTGGCTACGGCGGGATGCTCGCCTTCGCCCTGGACGGGGGCCCGGAGCTGCAGAACCGGTTCGTCGCGAACCTGCGGGTGATCACCTCGGCGGTGTCGCTGGGCCACGACGAGTCGCTGATCGTGCACGTCGCGGGCTCGGACGACGACCCCCGCGGCCGGCGCTTCCCGCCCGAGTTCCGCCGCTACGGCCACCTGCGCCTGTCCGTCGGCCTGGAGGACCCCAGGGACCTGGTCGCGGACCTCGAGCAGGCGCTGTCGCGCCCGTGAGTGGTTATCGCGGTCCTGACCGCGATAACCACTCACGGGGCGTCAGCCGATCAGGCTGCGGCCGATGATCTCCTTCATGATCTCGTTCGTGCCGCCGTAGATCGCCTGCACCCGGCCGTCGACGAAGGCGCGGGCGATCGGGTACTCGAGCATGTAGCCGTAGCCGCCGTGCAGCTGCACGCACCGGTCGACCACCCGGTTCTGCAGGTCCGAGCACCACCACTTGGCCTTGGCCGCGTCCGGCACGGACAGCTCGGACTCCACGTGCTCGCGGATGCAGCGGTCCACGAAGATCCGGGCGATGGACACCTCGGTGTCCATCTCGGCCAGCTCGAAGCGGGTGTTCTGAAAGTTCGACACCGGGCGGCCGAAGGCCTTGCGCTCCTTGGTGTAGTCCACGGTCATCCGCAGCGCGGCCTCGGCGCCGGCCACCGAACCGGCGGCGATCGACAGGCGCTCCTGGGCCAGGTTCTGCATCAGGTAGACGAAGCCCTGCCCGACCTCGCCGAGCCGGTTGGCGTCGGGCACGCGGACGTCGGTGAACGACAGCTCCGCGGTGTCCTGGGCCTTCATCCCGACCTTCTTCAGGCGGCGTCCGCGCTCGAACCCGGCCATCCCGCGCTCCACCGCGAACAGGGTGAACCCGAGGTGCTTGGCGTCCGGGTCGGTCTTCGCCACGACGATCACCAGGTCGGCCAGGATGCCGTTGGTGATGAACGTCTTGGACCCGTTGAGGATCCAGTCCCCGTTGTCGTCCTGCTTCGCGTTGGTCGCGATGCCCTGCAGGTCCGAGCCGGTCCCGGGCTCGGTCATGGCGATCGCGGTGATCATCTCGCCGGAGCAGAACCCCGGCAGCCAGCGCTGCTTCTGCTCGTCGGTGCACAGCCGCAGCAGGTAGGGCTGGACGACGTCGTTGTGCAGCGGGAAGCCGACGCCGCTGGCCCCGGCGCCGATCAGCTCCTCGTCCAGGACCGCGTGGTACCGGAAGTCGTCGACCCCGCCGCCGCCGTACTCCTCGGGCACGCCCATACCGAGCAGCCCGGCCGCACCGGCGGTGGTCCAGATCTCGCGGTCGACCTGCCCCTCCTCCTCCCAGCGCTCGTGGTGCGGGGTGATCTCCTTCGCGATGAAGGTGCGGCACAGGTCCCGGAACGCGTCGTGTTCGTCGCTGAAGATCTCGCGTTGCATGGTCGGGAGTCTCACATACCCGCCGGTAACCACGGACGGCCTCGCGTGCCTCCGATGTCCCGCGCGGGCCGGTAGCGTGCGCCCGGTGAACCTCGTCGACGCCGTCGCCAACACCTGGGACCGGACCGTCGTCGGGCGGCTGGCGGACCTGCGCCGGATGCCGCGCGACGCCGTCGTCGGGTCCCCGGCCGGGATCCTCTACAGGTACCGGCCGCTGTCCGGCGTCGACCCCTCCGGCGGAGCCCCGGTGCTGCTGGTCCCGCCGCTGGGTGCCCCGGACTTCGCCTACGACCTGCGCCGCGGCTGCTCGCTGGTGGAGCACCTGCTGCTCGAGGGCCGCACGGTCTACCTGGTCGACTACGGCCCGATGTCGTTCGGGGACCGGTCGCTGGGCATCGAGCACTGGGTCGACGAGCTGATCCCGCGGGCGGTCCGCCAGGTCGCCGACGACGAGGGCGCCGACGCGCACCTGGTCGCCTGGTCGCTGGGCGGGATCTTCGCGCTGCTCGCCGTGGCCGCCGCGGCGCAGGCGCGCCGCCCGCTGCCGGTGCGGTCGGTGTCGGCGATCGGGACGCCGGTGGACATCTCCCGGGTGCCGCTGGTGGCGCCGCTGCGCCCGCTGGCCGAGGTCGCCGGGGGCCGGGTGGTCTCCTCGATCTACAAGGGGGTCGGCAGCTTCCCGGCGCCGATGGTGAGCTGGGCGTTCCACCTGACCGCGGTGGACCGGCTGGTCACCCGGCCGCTGGCCGTGCTGTCCCGGCTCGACGACCGGGACTGCCTGGCCCAGATCGAGGCCGTCGACCACCTGATGAACAACATGCACGGGTACCCGGGCCGGGTGTTCGGGCAGATCTTCCACCTGCTGCTGCGCAGCAACGACCTCGCTGCCGGCGGGCTGCGGCTGGACGGCCGCGACGTGGAACTGGCCGACGTCGACGTGCCGGTGCTGGTCGTCGCGGGCCGGGACGACGTGATCGCCCCGCTGCAGGCCGTCCGCCGGGCGGTCCCGCTGCTGACCGGGAGCACGGAGGTCCGGTTCAGCACCGCCCCCGGCGGTCACCTGGGCGTCCTGACCGGGCGCCGGGCGCGGGACACCACCTGGCCCGAGCTGGATCGGGCGCTCGCCGACTGGGACGGGACGGCGGCCGGGGACCGGGACGGCGAGCCCGCCGCCGGCGCCTGACCCGCGCCGTTCCCGCGGCACCGGGCGGGCGCCGGTCCTTGACCTGCTAAGTCAGTAAGTGATTTAGTCACTTTATGAGCGCGACGGAGACGCTGTCGGAGCGGCTGGCCGACGACATCATGGGGATCATCCGGTCCGAGGGCCTGACGCCGGGCGACCAGCTGGCGTCCTCCCGGGATCTCGCGAAGCGGTTCGAGGTCACCACCCCGACCGTCCGCGAGGCGCTGCGCCGGCTCGAGGCCACCGGGGCGGTCGAGTTCCGGCACGGCTCCGGCACCTACGTCGCCCCGGGGGCGGACCGGAGGCTGCTGGCCAACCCGCACCGCCCGGCCGGCACCCGCGAGGGCGCCCTCGAACTGGTCGAGGCCCGGCTGGTACTGGAGCCACCGATCGCGGCCGCGGCCGCCCGCACCCGGGACGCCTCCGGGTTGCGGATGCTCGAGAACAGCGTCAGCAACGCGCTGCACCCGCCCCGGGGCGACCTCCGGCCGGCGGTGCACTTCCACGTCGCGCTCGCCGCCACCAGTGGCAACACGCTGCTGCGGGAGACCGTCGAGGCGCTGCTGCACGTCCGGGCCCGGCAGCAGATCGAGATCCGGCACCGCTACGACGACCGCGAACGCGACCACGAGGAGCACGTCGCGCTGCTCGCGGCCGTCCGCGACGGCGACCCGGACCGGGCCGCCGAGCTCACCGTCGCGCACCTGGAGTCGATCCGGACGGCGGTGCGGGCATGAGCACGCGCCGGCTGGCCGGGATGACGACCGTCGAGGCGGCCGCGGCCGTCGTCGACAGCCCGGTGGTGCTGCTGCCGGCGGGCGCCTTCGAGCAGCACGGGCCCGGGCTTCCGCTGGCCACCGATCTGATCCGGGCCGAGGCGGTCGCGGACCGGGTCGCGGACCGGCTGGCCGGGCAGGCCGTGATCGGGCCGTCGCTGCCGGTCGGGGTCTCGCCGCACCACCTGGGGTTCGCCGGCACGGTGAGCCTGTCCACCGCGACGTTCGCCGCGGTCGTCCGGGACTACGTCGACGGGCTGTACCGGCACGGCTGGCGGAAGGTCCTGGTCGTCACCGGGCACGGTGGGAACGACGCCACGCTCGGCACGCTCGCGCAGGACCTGCTGGCCGAGCGGCCGGACCTGCAGTTCGCCTGGAGCCCGCTCACGCCGCTGGCCGCCGACGTGGTGGCCGCGGCCGGGCCGCCCGAGGTGAGCGGGCACAGCGGCGCGGCCGAGACCGCGCAGATGCTGGCGCTGGCCCCGGAGCTGGTGCACACCGACCGGCTCACCGCCGGCACCACCCGGTTGTCGGAGCTGGACCCGCTGGCCGGGCTCGCCCGCCGGCGTGGCGGGCCGAAGCTCACCGTGGGCTACGACCGGCTGTCCGGCAACGGGGTCCTCGGCGACCCGCGCCGGGCCACGCCCGAGCACGGCGAGGAGATCGTCGCCGCGATCGTCGAGAAGATCACCGACTTCGTCACGGCCTGGCTGAAGGCCTGACCCGACCGCACTCCGACCACCCTCCCGCCCGCGGGCACCGTCCGGTGTCCCGCCGACCCGTCCTGCCCTGGCGCGACCGGGGGAGGGCGGCCACCGGCCGTCGACGACGCCGACCGAAGGGGACCAGCATGTCCGGAACGACCCGAGCGCGACGCCTCGCGGGCGCCGCGGCCTGCCTGGCCGTGACCGCGGCCTGCCTGACCACCGCCGCCGCGACCGCGGCGGCCGGTACCGGCCCCGCGAGCCGCGCCGGATGCGACGCACCGGCCCCGCACGAGCCGGGGACGACGGCCGTCCGCACCGTGGACAGCGGCGGGATCGCGCGCTCCGTCCGCGTGCACCTGCCGCCGGGCTACACCGCCGACCGGGAGTGGCCGGTGGTCCTGGTCTTCCACGGCCGCGGCAACAGCGGCGCGGAGACCGAGGGCTTCTCCGGGCTGTCCGGGCTGCCGGCGATCGTCGCCTACCCGGACGGCGTCCCGGGTGGTGAGGGCAAGCGGTCCTGGCAGGGCGCGCCGTACTCCGCCCCCGGCGTCGACGACGTCGCCTTCACCGCCGACCTGCTCGACGACCTCGGCTCCGGGCTCTGCGCCGACCCGGACCGGGTGTACGCGACCGGCAAGTCCAACGGCGGCGGCTTCACCGAGATCCTGGCCTGCCGGATGCCGGGCTGGATCGCCGCGATCGCCCCGGTCGCGGGCGCCTATTACCGGGCGGGCGAGCCACCGTGCGACCCCGGACGTCCGATCCCCGCGCTGTTCGTGCACGGCACCGGCGACGCCACGATCCCCTACACCGGGGACCCGGAACGTGGCCTCCCGCCGATCCCGGACAAGGTCGCCGAGTGGGCCGGGCGGGACGGCTGCCGCCCGGACCCGGTGAGCCGGCGGATCGAGCCGGACGTCACCGTCTCGACCTGGCCGGGATGCGCCGGCGGCGCCGCGGTGGAGCACGTCGCCGTCGACGGCGGCGGCCACACCTGGCCGGGCGCGACGGCGTACTCCGGCGGCGGTGCCACCACGCAGACCGTCCGCGCGGCCGAACTGGTCGGCGGCTTCTTCGGGCTGGGACGCTCGTGAGCGCGCCGACCGGCCAGTCCCGCCGGGAACCCGGCACGCAGCAGGAGCTGCCCCGGATCGTCCGCGCGATGGCCGTCGTGGAGCGGGTGGGCAACGCGTTGCCGCACCCGTTCTGGCTGTTCTGGGTGTTGTCGGCGATCCTGGCCGTGATCAGCGCCGGCCTCGCCGCCGCCGGGGTGTCGGTGATCGGCCCGGACGGCGAACCGGTCGCGGTGCGCAACCTGCTCTCCGGCGACGGCCTGGCCATGGCCGTCTCGTCGATGATCGACAACTTCGCCGAGTTCCCGCCGATGGCCACGATCGTCACGGTGATCATGGGTGTGGCGGTCGCCGAGCGCAGCGGCCTGCTCGCCGCGGCGATGCGCGCCGGGGTGGCGCGGGTCCCGGCGTCGCTGGTGGTGTTCGCGGTGGCCTTCGCCGGCACCGTCTCGCACGTCGCGTCGGCCGCCGCCTACGTCATCCTGGTGCCGCTCGGCGGGCTCGCCTTCCGCGCGGTCGGCCGCTCGCCGATCCTCGGCATCGTGGTGGCCTACACCGCGATCGCGTCCGGCTACGACGCGAGCCCGGTGCCCACCCCGAACGACGCGATCTTCGCCGGGATCAGCACCGCCGCGGCCCGGATCGTGGACCCGGCGGTCGTCGTCTCGCCGCTGAGCAACTGGTTCTTCAACATCGCCTCGTCGGTGGTGCTCGCGCTGGTCATCACGCTGATGACCCGGCTGGTGCTGAGCAGGCGGCCGGACCTGGACGTCGACCCGGACGCTCCGGATGACGACCTGTACCGGCTCGCGCTGGAGCCGGCCGAGCGGTCCGGGCTGCGCCGGGCCGGCTGGACGCTGCTCGCCTTCCTGGTGCTGCTGGCCGCGGTGGTGCTCCCGGCGTGGTCGCCGCTGCGCGGTGCCGGCGGGTCGATCGTCGAGTCCCCGCTGATCGAGGGCGTCGGCGCGGTGATCGCGCTGCTGTTCGGTCTGCTGGGGATCGTCTACGGCACCCGTGCCGGGTCGATCACCTCCGCGGCCGACGTCCCGAAGCTGATGACCGAGGGCATCAAGCAGATGGCCCCGGTGCTGGCGCTGTTCTTCGCCATCGCCCAGTTCCTCGCCTACTTCGACTGGTCGCACGTCGGGGACGTGCTGGCGGTCGTCGCCGCGGACGGGCTGCGGACCACCGGCATCCCGCTCCCGGTGGTGTTCCTGATGGTGCTGGCCGTGCTCACCGTGGTGAACGTGATGGTGACCAGCGGGAGTGCGATGTGGTCGATCGCCGCACCGGTCCTGATCCCGATGCTGATGCTGGTCGAGGTGCCGCCGGAGACCACCCAGGCGCTGTTCCGGATCGCCGACTCCGGCTCCACCGCGATCACGCCGATGAGCCCGTACTTCGTGATGGCGCTCGGGTTCCTGCAGCGCTATCGCAGGGATGCGGGGATCGGGACGCTGGCGTCGTACACGCTGCCGTTGGCGGTGGCGATGACCGCGGTCTGGACGCTGCTGTTCCTGGCCTGGTGGGCTCTGGGGATCCCGCTCGGGCCGGGTGCCCCGGTGCGCTGAGCGGACATCGGCGCTGAGCGGAGCTTGCGGAGCGAACATCGGGGCTGGGCGCGGGGACGCGCGATCCGGGGCGGTCGGGGAGAATCGCGGTGTGCGCTACCTCGACGGCCTCGGGTCCACCGGCAAGCCCTGGTCGGTGATCGGGCTCGGCACCTGGCAGTTCGGCTCGAGCGAGTGGGGCTACGGCGCGGGCTTCGCGGAGGAGGCGGCCCGGATCGTGGCCCGGGCCCGGGAGCTCGGGATCACCGTGTTCGACACCGCCGAGCTGTACGGCTTCGGCCGCAGCGAGCGGATCCTCGGCGACGCCCTGCGCGCGGCGGGCAGGACGGACGATGTCGTGCTCGCCACCAAGTTCCTGCCGGTGCTGCCGCTCGGGCCGGTGCTGCAGCAACGCGCGGTCGCCTCGGCGGAGCGGCTCGGGGCGCCGACCCTCGACCTCTACCAGGTGCACAAGCCGCATCCGGTGCTCGGTGACACCTCGGCGATGCGCGGGATGGCGGGGCTGAAGCGGGTCGGGCTGGTCCGCGACGCCGGCGTCTCGGCCTACTCGCTCCGCCGCTGGCAGGCCGCCGACGCCGCGCTCGGCGCCCCGGTGCTGTCGAACCAGGTGGAGTTCAGCCTGCTGAGCCGCGAGCCCGCGGAGGACCTGGTTCCCTTCGCGGCGGCGCACGACCGGGTCGTCATGGCCTACAGCCCGCTGGCCCAGGGCCTGCTGAGCACCCGCTACGACGAGACGCACCGGCCGTCGAACACGGTCCGGCGCAACACCGCCTGGCTGCCGGAGAACCTGCGTGCGCTGCGGCTGTTGCACGACGCGCTGCGCGAGGTGGCCGCGGCGCACGACGCGACGCCGGCGCAGGTCGCGCTGGCCTGGGTGGTGCACCACCCGAACACGGTCGCGATCCCGGGCGCGTCGAGCGTGGCGCAGCTGGAGTCGAACGCGGCCGCCGCCGACCTGGCCCTGACCGCTGACGAGCACGAGAGCCTGACGGCGGCCGCCCGGCGCGTGCACCGGAGCACCGGCCCCCGTGCCTACCCCGCCATGGTCAGAGACGCTCTCCGCCCCTGACCCGGCCCCGCGTCGTCGAAGCAACGCGAGGTGGGCGGGGGCTGGCGTCAGCGGATGTTCTCGCGGAGGAAGGCGAGGGCGCGGGTCCAGGCGATCTGCGCCTGCTCGGGGTCGTAGGTGCCCATGAGGTTCTCGTCGTTGAAGAAGGCGTGCCCGGCCGGGTACTGGTGGATCTCGGGCTTGCGGCCGGACTCGCGCTCGATCCGCTCGGCGAGCGCCTCCACCGAGGCCGGGTCGGCCATCTGGTCGTCGCGCCCGAAGTGGCCCTGCACCGCGGCGGTCAGCTGCCCGAAGCTCGGGTAGTCCTCCTTGAGCACGCCGTAGAACGGCACGGCGGCGCTCACCTTGTCCGGCTGCTGCGCGGCGAGGACGAGCACGAACCCGCCGCCCATGCAGAAGCCGATCGAGCCGACGGTCGACGAGGTGACGGCGTCGTGGTCGAGCAGGTACTGCACGGCGCCGCCCAGGTCGGTGGCCGCCTTGTCGACCGGCAGCTCGCCCATCAGCTGCCCGGCCTCGTCCGAGTCGTGCGTGGTCCGGCCGCCGTAGAGGTCGGGGGCGAGCGCGACGAAGCCCTCGGCGGCGAGCCGGTTCGTCACGTCCACGATGTGGTCGGTCAGGCCCCACCACTCCTGGATGACGACCACGCCCGGCCCGGAGCCGGACTCCGGCAGCTTCAGGTAGCCGTGCGCGGTACCCCCAT
This sequence comes from Pseudonocardia nantongensis, assembly GCF_046546495.1. Lineage (NCBI taxonomy): Bacteria > Bacillati > Actinomycetota > Actinomycetes > Pseudonocardiales > Pseudonocardiaceae > Pseudonocardia > Pseudonocardia nantongensis. The sequence continues at coordinate 25,945 of NZ_JBKGXT010000010.1, forward strand.
TGCTGGGAAAGGTCACGTTCTGCGCGGGGTTCTCGTTGCTGTGTGTCACGGGCGCGATGACATCACGGTCCGATGCGGATCGCTCGCCGAGCGAGGCTTGCCGAGCGAGCAGGCAGCGCCGAGCGAGGCTTGCCGAGTGAGCAGGCAGCGCCGAGCGAGGCTTGCCGAGTGAGCAGACAGCGCCGAGCGAGGCTTGCCGAGTGAGCAGGTGCCGGCGACCCGGATCGAGTGGTGTGACGAGACGCAACGACGAAATCGTGAGCGTCGCAAACGAGAGGGGTCTATCGTCCTTTCCATGGTGACGCTCGCTCCCGCCGGACCCCGTGCCGCGCACGACGCAGCGGTCGAGCAGCTGCGCCGGGCCCGGCGCGAGGCCGGCCGCGTGCAGCTGGGCAAGCCGTCGTCGAACCTGTTCCGGTTCGGGGATCGGGAGCGCGGCCGCGGCACCGTCCGGCTGGACACCTCCGCGCTGGACGGGGTGCTCGGCGTCGACCCGACCACCCGGACCGCCGAGGTCCAGGGCATGGCGACCTACGAGACGATCGTCGCCGCGACCCTGCCGCACGGGCTGATGCCGCTGGTCGTGCCGCAGCTCAAGACCATCACGCTGGGTGGCGCGGTGACCGGGCTCGGGGTGGAGTCGACGTCGTTCCGCAACGGCCTGCCGCACGAGTCGGTGCTGGAGATGGACGTCCTCACCCCGGACGGCGAGCTGGTCACGGTGACCCCGGACGGCGAGCACGCGGACCTCTTCGCGGCCTTCCCGAACTCCTACGGCACCCTCGGCTACGCGCTGCGCCTGGTCGTCGAGCTGATGCCGGTCTCGCCGTTCGTGCGGCTCACCCACCACCGGTACCCGACGGCCGGCGCGGCCGCCGAGGCGATCCCCCGCCTGGCCGATGTGGACGCCGGCGTCGACTTCCTCGACGGTGTCGTGTTCGGACCCGACGAGCAGTACCTGACGGTCGGCGAGTTCACCGAGGACCCGATGCCGGGCGCCCGGATCTCCGACTACACCGGGCAGGAGGTCTTCTACCGGTCGCTGCAGCGGCGCCCGGTCGACCACCTCACGGTGCACGACTACATCTGGCGCTGGGACCCGGACTGGTTCTGGTGTTCCCGGGCGTTCGGCGTGCAGCACCCGCTGGTGCGCCGGTTCTGGCCGCGCCGCTACCGGCGCTCGGACGTCTACCGCCGGCTGGTCGCGCTCGATCAGCGTTTCGGTGCTTCCAACCGTGTACGTGAGGCCTGCGGGGGGACCGCCGAGGAGATGGTGGTGCAGGACGTCGAGGTCCCGGTCGAACGGCTCGCCGAGTTCCTGGAGGTCTTCCACGCCGAGGTGCCGATCGCCCCGGTGTGGCTGTGCCCGATGCGGCTGCGCGGCGAGCGGTCCTGGCCGCTGTACCCGATGGAGCCGGGCCGGCTCTACGTCAACGTCGGCTTCTGGTCGTCGGTCCCGGAACGACCGGGTGACGGCTGGGCGCACAACCGCTTGATCGAGGAGTTGGTGGCTTCCCTCGGTGGGCACAAGTCGCTGTACTCGACCGTGCACTACGGCGAGGACGAGTTCTGGGCGCACTACAACGGTGCGGCGTACGGGGCTGTGAAGACGCGGTACGACCCGGCCGGGCGAGCGCCCGACCTGTACCGGAAGGTGACCGGCCGCTAGGGGCGATGGCCCGGCCGGCGGGCGTGAGAACGGGAGGTTCCGTGATGACGGGAGTGCTGGAACGAGGGACCACGACGACCGAGCCGGTGGCCACGATCCTGAGCCGGGTGCTCGGGCAGTCGGCCACGCTGCGGGTCGAGGCCTTCGACGGGTCGGTCATCGGTGCGGCCGATGCGCCGGTGACGCTGCGGGTGAACTCGCCGCGGGCGTTGGCCCGGTTGGTGGGCGCCCCCGGTTCGCTGGGGCTGGCACGGGCGTACGTGACCGAGGAGATCGACGTCGAGGGTGACCTCTACACGGCGTTGCGGGCGATGTCCGAGGTGACGCTGCACTCGATCCCGCGCCAGGAGCGGCTGTGGCTGGCCCGGCGGTTGCTGCCCTACTGGCGCGAGCACCGGATGCCGCCGCCGGACCTGGAGGCGCGTCCGAAGGGGCTGCTGCACTCCAAGCGGCGCGACTCGCAGGCGATCTCGCACCACTACGACGTGTCGAACCGGTTCTACGAGTTCGTCCTCGGCCCGTCGATGACCTACACCTGCGCGACCTACCCGGACGCCGACGCGTCGCTGGAGACCGCCCAGGCCACCAAGTACGAGCTGGTCGCGTCCAAGCTGGACCTGAAGCCGGGGATGCGGCTGCTCGACGTCGGGTGCGGCTGGGGCGGCATGGTCCGGCACGCCGCGGCCGAGCACGGCGTCCGGGCGCTGGGCGTCACGCTGTCGAAGGAACAGGCCGAGTGGGGCCAGGCCGAGATCGAGCGGAAGGGCCTCGGGGCGCTGGCCGAGGTGCGCCACCTCGACTACCGGGACGTGCCGGACGGCGTCTACGACGCGGTCTCCTCGATCGGGCTCACCGAGCACATCGGCAAGGCCAACGTGGACAGCTACTTCCGGGCGATGCAGGCCAAGCTGCGGCCGGGCGGGCGGATGCTCAACCACTGCATCACCCAGCCGTACAAGCCGGACCACCGGCACACCGACCCGTTCATCCGCCGCTACGTGTTCCCCGACGGTGAGCTCGAGCCGGTCGGCACCCTGGTGACCGCGATGAACGAGGCCGGTTTCGAGGTCCGGCACGAGGAGAACCTGCGCGAGCACTACGCTCTGACGCTGCGGGACTGGGGCACGAACCTGGAGCGGAACTGGACCGACGCGGTCGCCGAGGTCGGGATCGGCCGGGCCCGGGTGTGGCGGCTCTACATGGCCGCGTGCCGGCTCGGGTTCGAGCTCAACAACATCCAGCTGCACCAGGTGCTGGGGGTCAAGCTGGGTGACGGCGGCGCGTCCGGCTTCCCGCTGCGCGGCGCGCACGGCGCGTACTGAGCCGAGTCCGCGAGTAGCCCGAGCCCAGGCGAGCGCACCCTGCGGCTGCTCGCCGCACCCCGCTCCTGTCCACCGCACCCCGGGACCGCGCACCGCACCGGCTGCGGCAGGTGCGGCGGCGCCGCACGGGGTGCGGGGGCGGGCTACGACACGGCCGGGGAGAGGACCGGGAACGCGGCGATTCAGAGCCGGAGCAGGGCGCGGGCCGTGGTGCTCGCGCGGGCGCCGTACCCGCCGCCGAACAGCACGGTGTGCACCAGCAGCGGGAACAGCTGGTGCAGGCCGACACGGTCGCGCCAGCCGTCGGCCAGCGGGGCGGCGTCGTCGTAGGCGGCGAGTACCCCGTCCAGGTGCGGCAGGCCGAACAGGTCCAGCATCGCCAGGTCGGACTCGCGGTGCCCGCCGTGCGCGGCCGGGTCGATCAGCCAGGCCGATCCGTGCGGGGAGCCGTCGGCGGACCAGAGGACGTTGCCCGACCAGAGGTCGCCGTGCAGCCGGGCCGGTGGCTCGTCCGGGCCGGCGAGCGTGTCGATCCGGGCGCACACCTCCTCGATGACGGCGGCGTCGCCCGGGCCGAGATCACCGCGGTCCCGCGCGGTGCGCAGGAAGGGCTCGATCCGGTCGGCGGCGAACCAGGCCGACCACGGGCCCGGGTGCGGGCGGTCGTGCATGGTGGTGTGCCCGATCCAGGCCTCGGCCGGGCCACCTGGTGGCGGCGCACCGAAGGCGTCCGCGCCCGCGGCGTGCAGGACCGCGAGCCGGCGGCCCAGCTCCTCGGCCGCCGCTGCGTCCGGGCGTCCGGCCGGGACGTGGCTGCTGACCAGCAGCGTGTCGTCGGCGCCGAGCACCTCGGGCACCGGCGGCCCGCCCGGGACGGCGAGCCAGCGCAGCCCGGCCGACTCGGCCGGGATCGAACCCGGGTCGGCGCCGCCGTCCTTCAGGACGGCGACGGTGCCGCCGTCGAGCTCGTACCGCGGTGGGTGCCCGCCGAGCTCCCGGACGACCGTGCGGCCGGTGAGCCGGGCGAGGGTGGTAGCGCTGCGGTGTCCGATGGTTAGCTCGCAGGCTCGCTCGGCATCGATGGTTCGCTCGCGCGCTCGCTCGGCATGGATGGTTCGCTCGCGCGCTCGCTCGGCATGGATGGTTCGCTCGCGCGCTCGCTCACGCGTGCCGCTTCACGTGCTCGACCAGGCCGGGAAGCGCGGCGACGATCATCTCGTACACCTCGGTGAACCCGTCCGGACCGCCGTAGTAGGGGTCGGGGACCTCGGCGCCGTCGACGGCGAGCGGGTCGAACGAGCGCAGCAGCCGGACCCGGTTCGGCTCGGGTACCGAGCGTTCCAGCGACCGCAGGTGCTCGGCGTCCAGGGCGACGAGCAGGTCGGCGGCGAGGATCTCGGAGTCGACCTGGCGCGCGGTGTGCTCGACCGGGTACCCGTGCTCGGTGAGGATCCCGGCGGCGCGCTCGTCCATCGGGTGGCCGACGTGCCAGTGGCCGGTCCCGGCGCTGGTCACCCGGACCCGGTCGGTCAGCCCGACGGCCTCGATCTCGGCCGCGAGCATCTTCTCCGCGACCGGGGAGCGGCAGATGTTCCCGGAGCAGACGAAACAGACGTGCACGCCCCCACGGTAGGCGTCCCACGTCGCGGACGAACGGCCAGGTCGGGACCGTGCCGGGCGGTCGCCCCGGTGTGATCGGACGGTCACGCGGGGGTGTCCCGGGGCGGCGACCGGGACACCCCCGCCGTCGCCGTAGGGTGGTCGGATGGCGATGGATCACCCGGACGGGCCGGCGGAGCACTCCGGCCGGTACGACCTGCGCCACCACGGCGACACCGACGCGACCGAGGGCCTCGTCGACTTCGCGGTGAACGTGATCGGCGACGGGCCGCCGCCGTGGTTGCGCGACCGGCTGGCCGCCTCCCTGGAGAACCTGGGCCGGTACCCGCAGGCCGCGCACGACCGGCACGCCCGGGAGGTCACCGGGGCCCGGCACGGCCGGCCGCCGGAGCAGGTGCTGCCGCTGGCCGGCAGCGCCGAGGGGTTCGCGCTGCTGCCGTCGCTGCGGCCGCGGCTGGCCGCCGTCGTGCACCCCGGGTTCACCGAGCCGGAGGCCGCGCTGCGCGACGCCGGGGTGGACGTCGTCCGGGTGCTGACCGAGCCGGCCCGGGGGCACGCCCTCGACCCGGCCGCGGTGCCCGCCGCGGCGGACCTGGTCGTCATCGGGAACCCGACGAACCCGACCGGGGTGCTGCACCCGGCGGCCGCGCTGCGCGAGCTGGCCCGGCCGGGCCGGGTGCTGCTGGTGGACGAGGCGTTCGCCGACGCGATCCCCGGCGAACCCGAGTCGCTGGCCGCCGACGCCGACCTGCCCGGCCTGCTGGTCTTCCGCTCGCTGACCAAGACCTGGGCGCTGGCGGGGCTGCGGGCCGGTTACGCCCTCGGCGCCCCGGACCTGCTGGAACGCCTCGCCTCGCCGCGCCCGCCGTGGCCGGTGTCCACGCCGGCGCTGGAGGCGATCGTGGCCTGCAGCGAGCCGGACGCGCTGTCGGCCGCCGACCAGCGGGCCCGCGAGCTGGCCGCGCACCGGGTGACGCAGGCCGCGGCGCTGGCCGAGATCGAGGGTGTCGCCGTGCAGCGGGGACTGGCGCCCTACCTGCTGCTGCACCTGCCCGACGGCACCGGCTACGAGGTGCGCCGGCTGCTGCGCACGGCCGGGTTCGCCGTCCGTCGCGGCGACACCTTCCCCGGGCTGGGACCGGACCACGTCCGGGTCGCGGTGCGCCCGCCGGAGACCGCCCGGCGGCTGGCCGAGGCGCTCGACGAGGCGCTGCGGGCGCTGGCGGTGCCGGCGTGAGCGAACCGTCGGCACCGGACCTTGCCGGCGTCGTCGCGGCGCTGGAGGCGGCCTACCCGCCCGCGCTCGCGCTGGACTGGGACGCCGTCGGGCTGGTCTGCGGCGACCCGGACGAGCCGGTCTCCCGGGTGCTCTTCGCCGTCGACCCGGTTCCGGAGACCGTCGACGAGGCCCTCGACACCGGGGCGCAGCTTCTGGTCACCCACCACCCGCTGCTGCTGCGCGGGGTGCACGGCGTCGGCGCGGACACGCCGAAGGGTGCGCTGCTGCACCGGCTGATCCGCGGCGGGGTGGGCCTGTTCACCGCGCACACCAATGCCGACATCGCCGACCCCGGCGTCTCCGACGCGCTGGCCGCCGCCCTGGGGCTGACGACCGTCGGAGCGCTGCAGCCCGAGCCCGCCCCGGCCCTGGACAAGATCGTCACGTTCGTGCCGATCGGTCCGGCGATCGCGCAGGTGCACACCGCGCTGGCCGCGGCCGGCGCGGGCCGGCTCGGGAACTACTCGCACTGCTCGTTCGCCACTGCCGGGACCGGCCAGTTCCTCCCGCTGGAGGGCGCGGTGCCCGCCGTCGGCGAGATCGGGACGCTGGAGCGGGTCGCGGAGACCCGGCTCGAGATGGTGCTGCCGCGCGCTGCCCGGCGCGACGTCGTCGCGGCGCTGCGGGCCGCGCACCCGTACGAGGAGCCGGCGTTCGACCTGCTGGAGATGGCCCCGCTGCCCTCGGCCCGCGGGCTCGGCCGGGTCGGCGAGCTGCCGGAGCCGGAGGGCTTCGCCGCGTTCACCCGCCGGGTCGCCGCCGCACTGCCGGCGACGGCGTGGGGGGTGCGCGGAGCCGGCGACCCGGACCGGGAGATCCGCCGGGTCGCGGTGTGCGGCGGTGCGGGCGACTCCGCGCTGGATGCCGCGACGGCCGCCGGTGCGGACGCCTACGTGACCGCCGACCTGCGCCACCACCCGGCCTCCGAGCACGCCCTGGCCGGCACCGGCCCGGGTGGGCCGGTGCCGGCGCTGGTGGACGTCGCGCACTGGGCCTCGGAGTGGCCGTGGTGCGCCCAGGCGGCCGACGTGGTCCGCTCGGCGCTCGGCGGTAGCGTCGAGGTGTCCGTGTCCCGGCGGCGCACCGACCCCTGGACCACCAGCGCACTCTCCCCGGAGGCGAGTCGATGAAGGCCGATCCCACCGTGCAGGCGACACTGCTGCAGCTGGCCGAGGTGGACGCCGAGATCGGCCGGATCGACCATCAGCGGCGCACCCTGCCCGAGCACCAGCAGCTGGCCGACGCCGAGCAACGCGTCGGGCAGGCGCGCGACGCCGTCGTCCGGGCCGAGACGCGGGCCGGGGACCTGGACCGCGACATCGCCCGGATCGAGCGCGACGTCGACGGCGTCCGCACCCGCACCGAGAAGGACAAGAGCCTGCTCGCCGGCTCCGGCGTCGGCGCCAAGCAGGCCACCGAGCTGCAGCACGAGCTGGACACCCTGGCCCGGCGGCAGGGCGTCCTGGAGGACGAGCAGCTCGGGGTCATGGAGGAGCGCGAGGCGGTCGGCACAGAGCTCGAGCACGCCCGCGCGGAGCTGGCCGAGGCCGAGACCGCGGTCACCGCGGTGACCGAGCGCCGGGACGCGGCCGACGGCGACCTGGACATCTCCCGGGCCGGCCGGGACCGGGCCCGCGGCGAGCTCGTCGCGGCGCTGCCCGACGAGCTGCTCGCCGACTACGAGCGGCTCCGCGCCTCCGGCCGGGTGGCGGCCGGTGCGCTGCGCGAGATGCGCTGCGGAGCGTGCCGGCTCGAGCTGGACCGCACCTTCCTCTCCCAGGTCCGCGGGAAGCCCGCCGACGACGTCGTGCACTGCGAGGAGTGCGGCGCGATCCTGGTGCGTGGCGCGTGAGGCTGGTGGTCGAGGCGGACGGCGGGTCCCGCGGCAACCCCGGGCCCGCCGGTTACGGCGCGGCCGTGCTGGACGCGACGGCCCAGCAGGTGCTGGCCGAGGTCTACGACGGCCTCGGCTCGGCGACCAACAACGTCGCCGAGTACCGCGGGCTGATCGCGGGTCTGGCCGCGGCGCTCGAGCTGGGCGCGACCGGGGTCGAGGTCCGGATGGACTCCAAGCTGGTCGTCGAGCAGATGTCCGGGCGCTGGAAGGTCAAGCACCCGGCCATGCAGGAGCTGGTCGACGAGGCCCGCGAGCTGGCGTCCCGGCTGGACGACGTGAGCTACGTCTGGGTGCCCCGCGCGAGGAACGCCCGCGCCGACGCGCTGGCCAACAAGGCGATGGACGGCGGTTCCAGCCCGGCCCTGGACCCGGCCGCGAGCGCCGGCCCGGCGCCGCGCCCCGCGGTGGCACCGACCGCGACGTCCGAGGTGGTGCGTCCGGCGAGTGCGGCCTGGACCGGTCAGGTCGGCACCCCGGTCCGGATGGTCCTGCTGCGGCACGGCCAGACCGCGCTGTCGGTGGACCGGCGCTACTCCGGGCACGGCGACCCGGAGCTGACCGAGCGGGGGCAGGAGCAGGCCGTCGCCGCGGCGGGCGCGTTGCACGCCCGGTTCACCACGCAGGGCGTGCGGCCCGCCGCGATCCTGACCTCGCCGCTGCGGCGGGCCCGCCAGACCGCGGCCGCGGTCGCGGAGGTCACCGGCGCGGAGCTCGCGGTGCGCGACGCGCTGATCGAGACGGACTTCGGCGGCTGGGAGGGCCTGACGTTCGCCGAGGCCCGCGAGCGGGACCCGGACCTGCACAGCCGCTGGCTCGGCTCGGCCGCCGTCGAGCCGCCGGGCGGGGAGAGCTTCGCCGCGGTCGGGGCCCGGGTGACGGCCGAGCGGCTCCGGATCGTCGAGGAGTTCGCGGGGGAGACGGTCGTCGTGGTCAGCCACGTGACGCCGATCAAGATGCTGCTGCGCGACGCGCTCGACGCCGGTGACGGCGTGCTGTACCGGATGCACCTGGATCTGGCCTGCACCAGCCTGGTCGAGTTCTACCCGGACGGCGGCGCCTCCGTGCGCCTGGTGAACGACACGTCCTACCTCGCCTGACGAACCTCGGCACTGGATCGATCATGAGGTGGCCCGAACGGGTCGTCTCCGGTTGCGGACGGTCGGCCGTCCTTGTCCGGACGTCGCCGGTCGGGCGATGATCAGGCGGTACCGTACGGGGTGGTCGACCTACGGTGCGTGACGGTCCGGTTCGGGGAACGGAACAGGGGAGACGACGATGTCCGGTGGCGCGGTGTCCCATGAACACGACTACGGCTACGACCTGGCCCACGAGATGAAGGTCGTCGCGCGGCTGCCGCAGCAGCGGCGCGGGAGCTCCCGGCCGCTCGGGGCCCCGGTCGCCCCGCGCGACCCCGACCCGGACACCGACTTCGGGCACGACCTGGCGCACGAGATCTGACCCGGCTCAGGATGCGACGGCGAGGGAGGCCCAGAGGGCGACTGTCGCGGCGAGCAGGCCGAGCGGGACGGTGAGCGCACCGAGGGCGGTGAACGTCCGGAACGACGGCGGCTCCCCGCGCCCGGCCGCGATCCGGCGCCACAGCAGGGTCGCCAGCGACCCGGCGTAGGTCAAGTTCGGCCCGATGTTCACCCCGAGCAGGACGGCCAGCACCAGCCCGGCCTGCGGCACCGGGCCCAGCGCGGTGAGCAGCACCAGCGTCGCGGGCAGGTTGTTCACCAGGTTCGCCAGCATCGCGGCGATCGCCGCGGTCAGCAGCAGCCCGGCGAGGTCGGGGGCGTCCGGGAGCAGCCGGCCGAGCCACTGGGCGAGTCCCTGCCCGCTCACCCCGGCCACCACGACACCCAGGGCCAGCACGAACAGGCAGAATGCCGGGGAGGCCGCCGCGACCAGCCGGAGTGGGCCGGTCCGGCGGCGGGCCAGCGTCCGCACCGCGAGCACCGCCGCGCCGCAGGCGGCGACCCAGCCCGGCTCGACGCCGAGCGCCGACGAGGCCCCGAACCCGAGCAGCGTCAGGGCCAGCACGACCAGCGCGAACCGGGGCGCGGTACCGGCGGGCTCCTCACCGGCCGCGTCGACCGGGACCGCGGGCGCCTCGGTGCCGGTTCTCCCGGCCGCCGCGACGGCGACCGGCTCGGACCGCAGGTCGCGGGCGAAGAACCGGCGCAGCACGGCGTACTCGACCGCGAGCACCGCGAGCCAGGGCGCGACCATCAGCCCGGTGAAGCCCAGGAAGCCCAGCCCGGACGCCGAGAACGCCAGCAGGTTGGTCAGGTTCGACACCGGCAGCAGCCCGCTGCCCGCGTTGGACAGGTGCGCGCAGGCGTACGAGTGCGGGCGGGCGGGCAGCCGCAACCGGGTCGCGGTGGCCAGCACCACCGGGGTCAGCAGCACCACCGTGGCGTCCAGGCTGAGCACCGCGGTGGTGCCCGCGGCGGCGGCGAACACCAGGCCGAGCAGCCGTCGCGGGGAGCCGTGCGAGGCGGTCGCGAGCCGGTGGCCGAGCCAGCCGAACACGCCCTCGGCGTCGGCCAGGTGGCCGAGCAGCAGGATCGCGGCCAGGAACCCGACGGTCGGCCCCAACGCGCCGACCTCGGCCCATGCGCCGGCCGGCGGGACCAGCCCGGTCAGCACCGCGATCCCCGCCGCCGGGACCGCGATGATCGCCTCCGGCAGCCCGAACGGGCGCAGCGTCGCCGCGGCGAGGACCGCGGCCAGCAGGGCGACCGCGAGCAGCAGCGTCACTGGAAGAACAGGGTGACACCGACGGCGAGGCCGAGCAGCACGACCGCCCAGCGCAGCACGGTCTCCGGCATCCGGCGGGCGACCAGCGCCCCGAGGTAGCCGCCGACCAGGGTGGTCGGGGCGAGCAACACGACCGCGAGCCAGTCCACCGGGGCGCCGATCGAGAACACCACCACCGTCACCGACGCCACGACCAGCGACAGCACGCCCTTGAGCGCGTTCAGCCGGCGCAGCTCGTCGTGCGCGAACAGGGCCAGCACCGAGATCAGGACGACGCCCAGCGCGCCCCCGAAGTAGCCGCCGTAGACCGCCGCGAGGAACACCGCGACCAGCAACGCGGCCGACCGGTCGCGCTCCCCGCCGGCCGGGTTCCCGAGCACCCGCTTGAGCCACGGGCCGACGGCCATCGTCAGGCTGGCCAGGATCACCAGCACGGGGACGACGGCGTCGAACACCGAGGCGGGCAGCACCAGCAGCAGCGCGGCGCCCACCCCGGCGCCGAGGGCGGCCACGATCGCGGTGCCGACGATCCGCCGACCCTGACCGGGTAGGTCGCGGCGGGCGCCGAGCACCAGGCCGACGTAGCCGGGCCACTGCGCGACCGAGTTGGTGACGTTCGCGGCCAGCGGCGGGAAGCCGACCGCCAGCAGCGCCGGGAACACCAGCAGCGATCCGCCGCCGGCGACGGCGTTCACCGCGCCCGCGAGCAACCCGGAGACGAGCAGGAACACCACGCCCGCCGGCTGCGAGAGGTCGATCACCACCAGACCCTAACCCGCAGGCCGCGTCGCCCGGGGGCCTGTGGGCGGGACGTAGGGTCGACGTGCCGGGAAGGCGGCTCTGCGGTCGCCGGCGGGACGGATCGAGGACGAGGGGGAGCCGTGCAACGGGTGCAGGCGATCGGGGACCTGGTGGGACGCTGGTTCCCGGTGATCGTTGTGGCGGCGGGGGCGTTCGCGCTGGCCGTCCCGGAGCTGTTCGCCGGCTGGAGCGCCGCGGTGCCGTGGCTGCTGGCGCTGATCATGCTCGGTATGGGCATGACGCTGCGCCCGGCCGACTTCAGCTACATCGCGCGCCGCCCCGCGGCGTTCGCGATCGGCGTCGTCGCCCAGTACGTGCTCATGCCCGCTGCCGGGTGGCTGCTCACCACCGTGTTCAGCCTGCCCCCGGAGATCGCGGTCGGGGTGATCCTGGTGGCCTGCGCCCCGGGCGGTACGGCGTCGAACGTGATGGTCTTCCTGGCCCGCGGCGACGTCGCGCTGTCGGTGGCGATGACCTCGGTGTCCACCCTGCTCGCGCCGGTGCTGACCCCGCTGCTGGTGCTGCTGCTGGCCGGCCGGTTCCTCCCCGTTGCGCCCGCGGACCTGTTCCTGTCGATCGTGCAGGTCGTGCTGGTCCCGGTCGTGCTCGGCTTCCTGCTGCGCCGGTTCGCGAGCGGGTTCACCGACCGGGTGACGCCCGCGCTGCCGCTGGTCTCGGTGCTCGGGATCACCGCGGTGGTGCTGATCGTCGTCGCCGGGTCCGCGGACTCCGTGCTCTCCGCGGGTCTGCTGATCCTGCTGGTCGTTGTGCTGCACAACCTGCTCGGCCTGGCCGTCGGGTACGGCGTCGCCCGCGCCTGCGGCCTGGACGTGCCGGCCCGGCGGGCGGTGTCGATCGAGGTCGGGATGCAGAACTCCGGCCTGGCGGCGACACTCGGCACCGTGCACTTCGGCCCGGCGGCCGCCCTGCCGGGGGCGGTGTTCTCGGTGTGGCACAACGTGTCCGGTTCGGCTCTGGCCGGGTTCTGGGCGCGCCGGACGGCCAGGGAGGAGCAGCCGGCGGACGCGTCGGGCTGACGCAGCCGGGCCGACGGAACCGGGCCGGATCGTCGTACGGCTCGTAGCCTGGGGGCATGACCACCGGCACGCAGCTCGCGTTCGAGAACACCTTCGTCCGCGACCTCGAGGGCCTCTACCTGCCGTGGACCGCGGCCCCGGCCCCGGAGCCGCGGCTGGTGCTGCTCAACGAGGGGCTGGCCGGCGAGCTGGGCCTCGACCCCGCGCAGCTGCGCACGCCCGAGGGCCTCGGCGTCCTTACCGGGACCGCGCCGCCGGAGGGCGCGACGCCGGTCGCCCAGGCCTACGCCGGGCACCAGTTCGGCAACTACTCGCCCCGGCTCGGTGACGGTCGCGCGCTGCTGATCGGCGAGCTCGTCGCGCCGTCCGGAGAGCGCCGGGACCTGCACCTCAAGGGCTCCGGACGCACCCCGTTCGCCCGCGGCGGGGACGGCAAGGCCCCGCTCGCCCCGATGCTGCGCGAGTACCTGATCTCCGAGGCGATGCACGCGCTGGGGGTGCCGAGCACCCGGTCGCTGGCGGTCGTCGCGACCGGTGAGGACGTGATGCGCGAGCGTGGCCCGGAGCCGGGTGCGGTGCTGGCCCGGACGGCGTCGAGTCACCTGCGGGTGGGGACGTTCCAGTTCGCCGCCGCGAGCAGCGCGCGCGGAACGAGTACCAGCACCGCCACCGGTGAGGTCGAGGTGCTGCGCCGGCTCGCCGACCATGCGATCGACCGGCACCACCCGGCCGCCCGGGACGCGGAGAACCCCTACCTCGACCTGTACCGGCGGGTCGTCGCGGCGCAGGCCGACCTGGTCGCGCGCTGGATGCACGTCGGGTTCATCCACGGCGTCATGAATACCGACAACATGACGATCTCCGGCGAGACCATCGACTACGGCCCGTGCGCCTTCCTCGACGCGCATGACCCGGCCACCTGGTTCAGCTCGATCGACCACGCCGGCCGCTACGCCTACGGCAACCAGCCCGGTATCGCGCAGTGGAACCTCGCCCGCTTCGGGGAGGCGCTGATCCCGCTGCTGGCCGACGACCAGGACGAGGCGATCCGGCTCGCGACCGGTGTGCTGGAGACCTTCGCCGACGCCTACCACGCGGCCCGCGACGAGGGGTACGCCGCGAAGATCGGTACGGCCGCCGCCGGGCCGCTGCTCACCGACCTGGCCGCGCTGCTCGCCGAGCACAAGCCGGACCACACGCTGTTCTTCCGCCGGCTCTCCACCGCCGCCCGCGGTGACGCCGGCCCGGTCCGCGAGCTGTTCGCCGACCCGTCGGTGCTGGACGGCTGGCTGGAGTCCTGGCGCGCCACCGACCCGGACGCCGCGGCGATGGACCGGGTCAACCCGGCCTACATCCCGCGCAACCACCTGGTCGAGGAGGCCCTGGCCGCCGCCGTCGACGGGGACCTGGAGCCGATCCAGTGGCTGCTGTTCGTGCTCGGCCATCCCTACGACGAGCGCGACGGGTTCGAGCGGTACGCGCAGCCGCCCGGCCCGGACGCGGCGCCGTTCCGGACGTTCTGCGGCACCTGACCGGGCCATGACACGATCACCCGGTGCGACCGTGGAGCCCGTTGCTCGTCGGTACCGGCTGCTATCTCGCAAGCCTGGCCTGGGCCGGGATCGAGCTGCCGCCGGACCGGGTCCCGATGCACTTCGACGCGTCGGGGTCGCCGACCTGGTTCGGCACCCGGACCCAGTTCCTCGGCGCTGGGGCGGTGTTCGGCGGGATCATGATCGCGCTCGGGGTCGGCTGCCACCTGCTGGTCACCCGTGGCTCGCTCGGCACCGTGAACGTGCCGCACAAGGAGTACTGGGTGCACCCGGACCGGATCGCCCGGCTCCGGCGGATGCTGGCCACCGACATGGGGTGGACGTTCGGCGTCACGCTGTTGTTCCTGTCCGTCGTCCCGCTCTCGGCGGTCCACGCGCTCACCCGACGACCGCCGGAGCTGCCGGCCGGCCCGGTATGGGTCGTGGTGACCGTGTCGGTGGTCGGTACCGCCGGCTGGTGCGTGTGGCTGGCCCGGTACCGCTACCGGCCGAAATGATCGCCGCCCTGCCCGCCCGGTCCGCGGGACACACGCTAGGCTGGTCGGCGCGGACGAGTCGGTCGGGCGACCGCGTCGGGACCTCACCGGTCCCGCCGAGGAAAGTCCGGACTCCACAGGGCAGGGTGGTTGTCAACGGCAACCCGGGGAGACCCGCGGGACAGTGCCACAGAGAACAGACCGCCTCCGGTCCTCGGACCGGCGGTAAGGGTGAAACGGTGGTGTAAGAGACCACCAGCACCCCGGGTGACCGGGGTGGCTCGGTAAACCCCACCCGGAGCAAGGTCGAGAGGCCGCGCGCGAGTGCGGCTGCGCAGGCGTTCGAGGGTTGCCCGCCCGATGCCTGCGGGTGGACCGCTGGAGCCTGCCGGCGACGGCAGGCCGAGATGGATGGTCGCCGAACGGTGCACCGCGAGGTGCCCGCGAACAGGATCCGGCTTACAGACCGGCTCGTCCGCCCCGCTCTCCCCGACATGCGCGGGGGGAGCGGGGTACCCCTGCTGACCAGGTAAAACCGTCTCGTGTCCTCTGGCGAGTTCTCGACGCTCTCGGATGTCCGACGGCCCAGCCACGGCCCGGGGGGCTGATCTTGGTGCCCGTTCTCCCGGCATCCCCCTCGTCCTGGCCGCCTGCTCGTCGTGGAGACGGGGACAAGGGCGGCGCCAGCCATCGCGTCAGCGACGCCGTCAGGCGCCCTTGTGGCCGTCTCTGCGGCGTGGACACTCACCGGCCGAGGGGGTGGCGGTCGCGCGCGTCGGAACTGTCGGTGGTAGCTGCTTCACTAGTAGGTGATTGCTCATCGCCTGGGTGGGCAACGGTTCGCCTAGAGGTGCTCGTGGCCATACGCGCCACCGAGGTGAGGTCTGGCAGGGAGATCGATCTCGAACGAGCACACGAGCCGGAGATGGCCGAGCTGCTGGCGGAACTACATCGCAAGACGACCTCGGGCGATCGTCCGATCCATGATCGAGTCGTGCTGGAGTGCCGGGAGCACGACCAGCTCGGTCAGCCCTTCCACGGCGCCTGGGTCTACCTCCGTCTTGATCCGTACAAGCGGTGGATCTTGGCCCACTTCGACGCCACCTTGGGCGAACACAAGGCGAGCCGCATGACGGACCAGCACCGCTGGCAGCAGGACTACTGGATGCGAGCAGGCTCCGACGCTGGACACACGGTCGAGCCGGAGAAGCCGATCCCAGGGGCGAAAGTCGATGTACTGATCGAAGGGTCCGTCAAGATCGGCGTCGAAGTCCAGCACAGCGGCATGAGCGAGCAGACCGCGAAGGCGAGAACGTTTAAAGCAGCGCGCAGCGGTATCACGAGGCTCTGGTCGGGCGACAGGCCGGTTGGACCACCGAAGTGGGCTTACCGAGTGCCGACGGTCCTGACTAACGAGCTGCCGCACGGTCTCGCCCCGCGCGGCTCCTGGACCGTCGTCAACGGGCTACGGCAGCTGCACGAGTTCAAGTGCGCACGACCCTGGTTCCACGACACCACGGCCCAGGGATTCGGGGGCGTGTGCCCCCACACAAGGCGCCCCCGCCCCTGCGGGCAGTGGCACCCGAAGTTCTTTCCCCTCGGTGGCTACAGCGTTGATGACGTGGCAGAGCAAGCGCCAGATGGCGGCCTGGTCCCGATCGAGGTCCCACTCGGCATGAGGCGGATCAAGGCGACGTACATGGTGCGGGCGAGGGACGCCGCACGGTTCGCCGAGATGACGGCGGGGACGTTCATCGACCCGGACCCGGTCGCCCGAGGAGCTAGCGAGCGCGACGTGGTCGGGCCGATCGGCCCATGCACGGCTGACGCCGAGCGTCGGCTGAAGGAGCTGATCCCGCAGCAGCAGAGCCGGATCGACACGCGATATATGGCGCTCGATCACACGAGCGCGTGCAGATACTGCGGCGAACCGCTCCGGGAGGTCTCGGTTCGGCAGGGCATTCGGAATCACCTCCGTTGCTGGCAGGAGTCTGGGCGCCCCTGAGCGGATGCGGGCCGGGTAGCCGGACCGACGGCCGCGACCGGGCCGGAGGTAGAGGGAGCGAGTCGGCGGGCCGTCGTGGCCGGCCCGAGCGCCGCCGAAGGCGGCGCTCTTGATTTCTTAGAGGCAGATTCGGCAACTGCGCTAGAAGTCGTTTCCGGACGTCACTAGTCTAATCATCTGGGGTGAGTGTATGCGACGTCAGGGTCCGCAGCCCGAAAGATCGGGACCGATGGAGGGGCACCTACGTAAGGATCGGAGATATTACTCGCCTCTCGCATACACTGGAGTTCTCGAAATAGGTGACTGGGTTCGAGATGATCTACCGGATCTTATTTGGCCTGTACTGGTATTGGCTCAGTACGGATCGTGGGGTGCTCGTAGGTTTGTGCGCTGGCAGAAGGCAGTACAGGACGACTTGCGTTCGGATATTGACGTCGAAGAGTTGGCCAGGCGCCTGGACGGTCGACTTACCAGCCTAGAAACGCTGGCTGAACTGTCCGATAGTACCCGCGAAATAGTTCGAGTCAGGGCTAGCGAGTACGGATTACTCACCGAGTCAGTGCGCCACGCTATTGCTACATATCCGCGGCGTCCGGCTGCATGGCTTGTTGGAGAAGACTCGGCGACGTCGCAGTCTAGCGTGAGTTTTGTCGCACAGGCGTTATTCGAGACCTTGAAGGATGGCCATCGTGAGGCCCTAATTAAGTGTCTACCTATCTGGAGCGAGGTCCAAGCGGGCTGTTTCAAGAGTGATCAACAGATGCGTGACATCCTGAAGATATATCCGAATGATGATGCTACACGCAGTGTCGCCGACACGATAATTCGTGCCTCGTGGGGGGCGCGAAGAGGTGCTAGCTTGGCAACGAATCCTACCCAGTTCGACTCGGCGACGGACTGGGCGAAGATCTTCTGGGGAACGAATTCAATGACTAGTCGTTGTATCCGACAGCGGGAGCTTGATAAAGACGGAGAACCGGCAGTCGACGAGACCTCGGAGGACGGTAGTCCGGCTTCGGGTGGAGCGCAGGAGGGTAGTGCTCATCTGCAGCAATTGATGATGGACTTGATGTCCAGTTACTGTGAAGCGCTCGAGTCTGCTCCGTCTCCCCTTTACTGTCAAGAGCGGCAAGAGGTTCACGCCGGACTGGTTTCTAGGGTAAGTCGAGAGGTCATTACCGCGCTCGGTGATCAGGATCTGTGGTGCATGGAGCACGGTGCTCATATCACGCGCATTCTGGTTGAGGTCCGGATCTATCTTCAATGGATGGCCACCCAGGAGCCGTTGATCTACCGCGAATTTCAAGAGTACGGTGCAGGGAAAGCTAAGCTCTATGCGCGGAGTACGCGAGAGGTCGCGGAGGTTGGTGCGTCAATTGGAATCGACGAAGCGATACAAGAGTTCGAGCGTCTGAGCCATAATGAGGGCCATATAGATCATCGGGTTGTTGACACACGAGATTCGTTTGCCGGCGGTAAATCGGTCCGAGAGATGGCCAAGGAAAACGGTCTGCTCGACCTCTATAGACGTGCATACTCAATTGCAAGTGGAATTTCGCACTCAGAATGGTGGTCTGTGGAGACGCACTGCATGGAACGATGCTACAACATCCTCCATCGTGGGCATCTCATCCCAAGTCTATCTCTCAACTCAGGAGGGAATGATGAACTGGCGAGGTCGTGGGTCGATTCCGCGTATTCGATAATGCGAATCAGTTTAAGTATACTTGGTACCGAATCGGCCGCTGTTCGTTCCGCTTTTGAATGGATGGGGGCGCCATCGCAGGAGAATGTGGGAGAGTGACGTCATGCAGTATGCCAACACGCTGGTGACCGATAGGATTGGTGAGCTGTATGACAATTGATCAGATGCGGGCGGAACTTGATGAGCTGATTACCCGTGGGTCCAAAATTCAAGCTCGCGAATTGCTCTCTAGAGTCAAGGAGGGCGAACGTGAGGAGATCGCAAACGAGCTTGGCGGCGGATCGAAGGGCGAGGATGAGAAGCAGTCGAGCTTGTCGGAGCAAGATGAACAGAAGATACAAGATATAGTTAAGGAGCTCTTGAAGCCGCTTTGATTTCAATAAAGAGTATACGCGAGGTGCCCTAGCCGTGAAACAAGTGGTGCCTGAGCGCTAGAGTGAGTTCTCAGCCTACCTATTTGCCATCCCAGCGACGAAAAGAGATCGACGCGGAGAGCTACACTATTTCGGACTATATTGCCGGGATCGTCGTCTCATCGCTTGGTCAGGAAGTGTTCGACACGAGGGTTGTGGCGATGGGGAAGTTTCGTACGCAGGCTTCGATCCTTTCGGCCGCACGCGAAGTCTTAGATAGCCAGCTTGCGGATATTGCTGGAGTAATCCAGGCCGAAATATTTGATTCGGAGATTACATCGGCGAAAGGTCTGTTGAGCGCCGGCCACGTGAGGTCTGCGGGTGTCGTCGCTGGCGTAGTCCTCGAGAAGTATCTGCAAGATGTGGCTAAGTCGCATTCGGTCAGCATGCGCAAGAAGCCAACGCTAGGTCCGCTGAACGACGCGCTCAAAGAGTCGAACATAATCGACGTTCCGACGTGGCGAATGATTCAATATCTAGCGGATGTACGAAATCTGTGCGCTCACAAAGGGGACCAAGAGCCAACTCGCGACAGCGCAGAGCAACTAATTGACCGCGTCGATCAGGTTGTTAAGACGATTTACTGATCTGCTGGGGTCTCGGTTTCAGTGAGGATCCACGCGAGATAGTCAGGGTTTCTGTCGACGATTGGGCGTGCACTAATTCCGGGAACTACGTAGGGATGTGAAGCCACCGCCTTAGCTACAATTCTTGGTATAAGTTCTCGACGCGTATGTAGAGAGGCGCGACCTTCGGTTCTGTCGTGAACGTCGCCCTGCCAGCGAAAGGTCGACTGAACGGGGCTGAAGTTGTGGACGCTTGAACAAAGTCGTTCTGCAACAAGTTCTCTAGTGAATTGTCGCAGCCAATTCGGGTCCGGCGCTGTGATGACGACTTCACATAGCTCGATCACGAGCTGCTCCTTTGTGCATCGAGTAGCGTCGTCATGGCCTGCTCAGAGGCTTCTCGTGCTTTCCCCATGCTCGCCCAGCCGGTCATGGTCTGATCGTCGTAACCGAGTCCTACCCATCTGCCGGTGAGGTGAATGCCGTGTGGGTGCATTGCTAGGAACATCGTTCCTTTCGAGCGGACTGCACCGTCAGACACCGCGTACCAACCGGTAAGGGCTGGCTACACGAGTACAACCATCACCGGCCCCACACCGCCATCGGACGTCGAGCGCCGATCAGCCGCTTGACCAACGCCCCTGGGCAGTACACCTAGCGATCGGCAGGCCGACCGCCACGAGAATCAGCGCCACGGTGGGCAGGCCGTCGAGCATCTTCAGGCCCCCGATGACGGCCGCAAGCACGAGCGCACCACCCACCGCGTGTTCAGCGGCGGCGGCCGGCCCAGATCCTGCACCGATGAGTTTCCCGCGCGGCGCCGGTCGATACGCCGGAGACCGACTCACGGAAGGCCGGCGAGATGCGGAAACTGATCTACGGCATGAACCTGACCCTGGACGGCTACGTCGCCGCGCCCGGCGACGACATCGGCTGGAGCGGGCCGCCGAGCGACGAGCTGTTCCAGTGGTGGCTCGACCGGGAGCAGGAGAGCGCTCTGTGGCTGTACGGGCGCAAGCTGTGGGAGACGATGAGCTCCTATTGGCCGACCGGCGACGAGCAGCCCGACGCCACCCCGGCGGAGATGGCGTTCGCACGGAACTGGCGGGACACGCCGAAGGTGGTCTTCTCCTCGACGATCGACAAGGTCGACTGGAACGCCCGCCTGGTCACCGGCGACGCGGTCGCCGAGATCACCCGGCTCAAGGCCGAGGACGGCGGCGCGATGGGCATCGGCGGTGCGACGCTCGCCGGGGCGGCCATGCGGGCCGGGCTGATCGACGAGTATCAGCTGGTCACCTACCCGGTCCTGGTGGGCGGCGGCACACCGTTCTTCACCGCGCTGGACAGCTGGGTGAACCTGAACCTGGTGGAGACGCGGACGCTCCCCAACGGCGTCATCCTGACCAGGTACGAGACGAGGCGCTGAGCGCCCACTCCGGGCCCCGCCACTGCGGACCGTATCGGAGCGAACCTCGACCGAGACGGCCGATCACCTCGTGGGTCTGGGCGCCTGTCCGTGGCTGCGGGCCGCGCGCCGGACTCGTGCGCGGAGGTGATCCCGAACTCCGCCCCGACCCATGATCGGGACACGTTCGCGGGTGAGCGAGTCGCCGATTCGCGGTAGCGAACGATCCAATGACATCGAACACCTGTTCGACTACACTCGGACAGGTGGCCGCCGTACAGGAACCACCGATCCCCGACACCGACCCGAGTGCCGGTGAACCCGGGTTCCCGCAGGTCGATCTCGCGCTCATGCAGGTGGCGGTCGAGCAGGTGGCCGCCGACGGTGCCGGGTCGCTGTGGTCAAGTCCCGGGGCGTGGTGTGTGACGGCGGACGCGTGATCTTGCTGGGTCAGGCGCTGAGCGCCGGGATAGTTGGGGTCGGGATGGTCTCCTCGTGTCCGTCGGTGGGGCTGGAGTCGGTGGCTGCGCGGGCTCGGGCGAGGACCTCGAGGCCGAGGTAGCGGCGGCCTTCGGTCCACTCGTCGTGCTGCTCGGCGAGCACGGCGCCGACGAGGCGGATCAGCGAGTCGCGGTCGGGGAAGATCCCGACGACGTCGGTGCGGCGGCGGATCTCGCGGTTGAGTCGCTCACTGGGATTGTTGGACCAGATTTGACGCCACACTTCCTTGGGGAACGCGGTGAACGCGAGCACGTCCACGCGTGCCTGGTCCAGATGGGCTGCGACCTGCGGGAACTTCTCCTCCAAGGCGGTGTGGATCCGGTCGAACTGGGCGTGCACCGACTCAGCGTCGGGCTGGTCGTAGACCGAGTGCAGCAGCGTCTTCACCCACGGCCAGGACGCCTTCGGAGTGGCGGCCATCAGGTTCGCCGCGTAGTGGGTGCGACACCGCTGCCACGATGCCCCGGGCAGCGTCGCCCCGATCGCGGCGACCAGCCCGGCGTGGGCGTCGGAGGTGACCAGGCGGACCCCGCTCAGGCCGCGGGCGGTCAGGTCCCGGAAGAAGCCCAGCCAGCCGGCACCGTCCTCGGCGGAGCTGACCTGCAGGCCGAGGATCTCCCGATGCCCGTCGGCATTGACCCCGGTCGCGAGCAGGGCGTGGACGTTCACGACCCGGCCGCCCTCGCGGACCTTGAGCACCAGAGCGTCGGCGGCAACGAAAGTGTAGGGGCCCGCATCGAGGGGGCGGGCGCGGAACTCGGCGACATGGCTGTCGAGGTCGGCGGCCATCACCGACACCTGCGACTTCGACAGCCCACTGATGCCGAGGGACTCGACCAGCTTCTCCATCCGCCGGGTGGACACGCCGAGTAGGTAGCAGGTCGCGACCACGGTGGTCAGGGCCCGTTCGGCGCGGCGGCGGCGCTCGAGCAGCCAGTCCGGGAAGTACGTCCCGGTGCGCAGCTTCGGGATCGCCACGTCCAGGGTGCCGGCGCGGGTGTCGAACTCGCGGTGCCGGTAGCCGTTGCGCACGTTGACCCGGTCCTCGGTGCGCTCGCTGTAGGCGGCACCGCAGACGGCGTCGGCCTCGGCCGACATCAGGGTGTTGATGAACGTGGTCAGCATCTGACGCAGCAGGTCCGGACTCGCCTGGGCCAGCTGCTCGTGCAGGAACGCGGTGGGGTCGATACTGGAGGGTGCGGTCATCGCGTGGTCGTCCTTCTTGAGTTCTGTGAGAGGTGTTCAAGAAGATCACGCGGTGGCCGCCCTACACGAGGCTCCGCCCATCACCGGGCCGGTTACACACCACTCTGATGGACGCCACTGTCGCTGTCCGAGTCCGAGCTGATCGATCAGGTCCAGCAGATCGAGTCCCTGCAGAACTCCCTGGCGGCGTTGCAGGCCAGCCGCATCCGCGCGTTCGCCCGCGCCCACGTCGGTGCGCGGATCGCGGCCGGGGTGCTCGACCCGGACAAGCTCGAACGCGCGGTGGCCGCCCAGATCGGGCTCGCCTGCCGGGTCTCGCCCACCGAGGCACGCACCCGGGTCCGCACCGCCCGCGACCTGCACGACGGGCTCGACCGTGTCCGCACCCTGTTCGTCGCCGGGGAGCTGAGCCGGGACAAGGTCGCCGCGATCGTGACCGCCACCGCCGACCTCGACACCCGGCAGCGTGGCGCGGTCGATGCCCGGCTCGCCGCCCACGACCTGCCCCGGCTCGGGATCGGGCGGCTGCGGGACCTGGTCCGGATGCTGGTCGCCGAGATCGCCCCGCAGAAGTTCCGCTCCCGCGTCGACGCCGCCCGCGCCGGGCGGCGGGTCACGCTGCGCCCGGCCCCGGACGCCATGACGTATCTGACCGCGTATCTGCCCCTCGAGCAGGGGGTGGCCTGCCTGGCCGCGCTGCAGAAGGCGTTCACCGAGGTCTCGGTGGACCCGGCACCGCTGACCCGCACCCGCGGGCAGGTCATGGCCGACACCCTGGCCGAACGCGTCACCGGCACGGCCATCGCGACCGACGTGGACGTCGAGGTGCAGGTGCTGGTCCCGGTCCAGGCACTGATCGACCCGCACAGCCCGCTGCCGGCCGAGATCCCCGGCCACGGCCCCGTCCCGCTCGACCTGCTGGCCACCACCAACGGCCGCACATCGCTGCGCCGGCTCCTGACCCGGGCCGGGATCATCATCGGCGGCGAGTCCCGGCAACGCTGCTTCACCGGACTGCTCGCCGAACTGCTCACAGCACGCGCCCGCAACCGCTGCACCGAGCCCTACTGCGATGCGCCGGCACGGCACCTCGACCACATCGACCGCGCCGCCGACGACGGACCGACCGAACTCGACAACGGCCGGGCCACCTGCGAGTTCCACAACCACATCCGCGAGCAACCCGGATGGACCGTCCACCGCACGCCCGAGGGCGTCCGCACCACGACACCCACCGGGCACACCTACCTCGCCCCCGACGGCTCGACGTCAGGGACTCCCGAAGACCGCCGCGACAGCCAACGAGAGTAAGGGCGCCGCGCCACCGATCAGGTTCCGGTGCTCACATCGACGGGGTGTGGTGCAGGCCGTCGCCGAACCGCCAGGCCAGCCACACCGATCCGGTGGTCAGCGCGGCCGCCACCGCGCCCGCCGGGCTGCCCGCGAACCACAGCAGGGAGCCGGACGAACCGGCGACGAGCAGCGCGATCCGGTCCCCGAGCCGGTGGGCTGTTGCAGTGGCCAGCCGGTCCTGCTCGCGCACGAAGCGCGCCACGAAGTCCGGGTCCTCGGTCGTGAGGCGCCGCTCGATCTCGGCGAGCGCGTGCCGGTCCTGATCGTCGAACATGACGCCCTCCCGCTGTCCAGGCGTATCGGTCTCATTTATATCGCAGTACGATATAGATCCGCAAGGACGCTCGCCCGCACCGCCGGCGTCCGGTCACACTGGACCGGTGCGCGAGGATCAGTCGACGACGCGGCCCCTGACGAAGCTCGACTTCGAGGCGCTGGCCCGCTTCCGGTTCGGCATCCGTCGCTACCTGCGCTTCAGCGAGGAGATCGTGCGCCGGCACGGGCTCACCCCGCAGCAGTACCAGCTGCTGCTCGCGCTCAAGGGGTTCCCGGGTCGCGAGTGGGCGACCGTCGGGGAGCTGGCCGAACGCCTGCAGCTCCGGCACCACAGCACCGGGGAGCTGGTCGACCGTGCCCAGGGGCAGCAGCTGGTGCGGCGGGCCCCGGATCCGGACGACGCCCGGGTGGTGCGGGTCGATCTCGCTCCGGAGGGCGACCGGACCCTGACCGAGCTCAGCGCCCTGCACCGCGACGAGCTGGAGCGGATGGCGTCGGTGCTCGCGCTGCCCTACTGGCAGGACGCGCAGTGACCGGGCGGCGTAACGCCGGACCGGTGCAGGCTCGATCACCCCAGTGATGCCCACCCCGAACGACGACTGCGACGACCCCCGCCCCGTCCGCGAATGGATCAGGACCGTCCAGTTCGCGGGCAGCGTCGCGCTGGCACTGTTCGTCGTCGGGCTGCTCTCCGTGGCCGTCCTCCTGGGTGCCCCCACCGGCACCGACGGCACCGACGGCAGCACCGGGGCTCCGGTGGTCGGAGTCAGTGCACCCCGCGAGACCCCGGTGGTCCCGGCGACCGTGCTGACCCCGGGCGTCTACGAGACCGGTGTCGACATGGCCCCGGGTCGCTGGCGTACACCCGGCCCGCGGCCTGTGACGGACGTCCGGACCTGCTCCTGGGAACGGGCCACGTCGAACTCGGGCACCGCCGCCGACGTCATGGCGAGCGCCACGGTCCGCGGCCCCGCCTCGCTGCACGCCGACGACGGCGACTGGGTCACCGTGTCCGGACCGTGCACGTGGCGCCGGATAGGCTGACGGCGGCAAACCCGAGCTCTGCCGGATCGGTACCGGGACCGGCGCGTCAGACGCCCGCCTTCCGGATCGCGCCGGAGATCTCGTCCATGATCGGGGTGCCGGCCGGCGTGGCTCCGAGGGTCCACAGGAAGTCGTGCAGCATCCCGTCGAACCGGGTGCGGGTGACCGGCACCCCGGCCGCGCTGAGCCTGCCGGCGTAGGCGGCCGGTCCACGATGTCCAGGTCGCCGATCACCCAGCCGCCGCCGTGGAAGTAGACGACCAGCAGGCGGGGGTCCGGGGCCGTCCGGGGTGTAGATCCGGACCGGGATCCGGCCGGCCGGGCCGGGCCGAACCCGCCCCCGTCCGGCCGGTCAGCTCACGCAGAACTCGTTGCCCTCGGGGTCGCGCAGGGTCGTGGTGACCGGGCCGCGGTCGGAGGTCACCCACAGCACCTCGGCGCCCAGTCCGACCAGCCGTTCGACCTCCGCGGGTGCCACGTCCGGGCCGACCTGCACGTCCAGGTGCACCCGGTTCTTGGCCGTCTTCGGCTCGGGCACCCGCTGCACGAAGATCCGCGGGCCCGGGCCGTGGCAGGCGGCGACGTCGCGGAAGGCCCTCCGGTCGCCGTCGGTCAGGACCTCCTCCTCGGTGAGATGTCCGGCGGCCAGCAGGCCGGTCACGATCTCGGTGTGGTCCTCGACCCGGTAGCCGAGCGCGGCGGCCCAGAAGCGGGCGAGTGCGTGCGGATCGGCGGCGTCGAGGGCGATCTGGAGCGTCGGGGTCATGCCGCGATCCTGGCGGACGTCGCGGACAGGTCCGGTCCTGGCCGATCGACAGGGCGCTGGCCGGTGCGCGCCGAGGGCGCCGCAGCGCGGGCGTTCCCGGTCGCGCGCGACCGGAACTGTCGGGGGTGCGGTCCATCATCGGCCGCGACGCCGATCCCGGGAGGGCACGATGACCGACTCCACCACCACCACCGACTCCACCACCGACGCGGCCGCCGACCCGGTGCTGGCCGAGATCACCGCCGCGGTGGAGGCGGGGCGCGCGGGTGAGCGTGCCGCCGCCCGGGAACGGCTCGCCGCGATCTGGGCGCGGATCGGCGAGCGCGGCGACCCGTTCCACCGCTGCGTGCTCGCGCACCATGCCGCGGACCTGCAGGGCGATCCGCACGAAGAACTGCGGTGGGACGAGCGGGCCCTGGCCGCCGCCGGTGAGGTGACCGACGAGCGGGCGGAGGCCCATCACGCGTCGCTGCACGTCGCGGGGTTCTACCCGTCGCTGCACCTCAACCTGGCTGATGTGCACCGCCGGCTCGGTCACGACGCCGACGCCGCCCGGCACCTGGAGCTGGCGCGGGAGCGGAGCGACGCCCTCGGCGACGACGGCTACGGCCACATGATCCGGTCCGCGATCGAGCGCTGCGGGCAGCGGCTGGAACGGGGCGACCGCTCGGCGGACCCGTGACCGCGGTGCGACGACGCCGGACCCGGGCGGGTGGCGAACCGGTCGTCGTCGTTGGGCAGAATCGGGGCCGCACCATCGCGCGAGGGAGAGGGTAGAGACGTGAGCACGGAGACGATCGAGTTCCAGGCCGAGGCCCGCCAGCTGCTGCGGCTGATGATCCACTCGATCTACTCGAACAAGGACGTGTTCCTGCGCGAGCTGATCTCGAACGCCTCGGACGCGCTGGACAAGGTCCGGCTCGCCGCTTACCAGGACAAGGAGTTGGGCGCGGAGACCGACGACCCGCACGTCGAGCTGGTCCCGGACGCCGAGGCGCGGACGCTGACGGTGCGGGACAACGGCATCGGCATGACCCGGGACGAGGTCGTCGAGCTGATCGGCACCATCGCGAAGTCCGGAACCGCGGAGCTGCTGGCCAAGCTGCAGGAGGCCGGCGACGGCGACCAGGCCAGGGAGCTGATCGGGCAGTTCGGCATCGGGTTCTACTCGTCGTTCATGGTCGCCGACCGGGTCGAGCTGACCACCCGCAAGGCCGGGACCGACGGCGGGGTGCGCTGGGAGTCCGACGGCGAGGGCTCCTACACGATCGCCGACGTCGCCGACGCCCCGCAGGGCACCGCGGTCACGCTGCACCTCAAGGCGTCCGACGCCGAGGACCAGATGCACGACTACGCCGACCGCTCCGTCGTGCGGCGGATCGTGAAGACCTACTCGGACTTCATCACCTGGCCGATCCGGATGA
Source organism: Pseudonocardia nantongensis (assembly GCF_046546495.1). Taxonomy (NCBI): domain Bacteria; kingdom Bacillati; phylum Actinomycetota; class Actinomycetes; order Pseudonocardiales; family Pseudonocardiaceae; genus Pseudonocardia; species Pseudonocardia nantongensis. The sequence goes on from NZ_JBKGXT010000010.1 coordinate 53,029, forward strand.
CCCCGGAGGCGCCGGCCGAGGAGGCCGAGGACGGCGAGAACGCGACTCCCGAGCCGGAGACGCTCAACTCGATGCAGGCGCTCTGGGCGCGATCGCAGAAGGACGTCTCCGACGCCGAGTACGCCGAGTTCTACCGGCACGTCAGCCACGACTGGCAGGAGCCGCTGGAGACGATCCGGCTCGCAGCCGAGGGCACCTTCGAGTACCAGGCACTGCTGTTCCTGCCACAGGTCGCGCCGATGGATCTCTACATGCGCGACGCCCGCCGCGGCGTGCAGCTCTACGTGCGGCGCGTGTTCATCATGGACGACTGCGAGGCGCTCGTCCCCGAGTACCTGCGGTTCGTCAAGGGCGTCGTGGACGCTGCGGACCTGTCGCTGAACGTGTCCCGGGAGATCCTGCAGCAGGACCGACAGATCTCGGCGATCCGCCGCCGGCTGGTCAAGAAGGTGCTCTCCACCATCGGCACGCTGCGCGACGAGCAGCCGGAGAAGTACGCGACGTTCTGGGAGCAGTTCGGTCGCGCGCTCAAGGAGGGCCTGCTCTCCGACCAGGACAACCAGGAGACGATCCTCGGGGTCTGCTCGTTCGCCTCCACGCACGCGACCGACGCGCCGACTACGCTCGCGGCGTACAAGGAGCGGATGAAGGAGGGCCAGGAGGCGGTCTACTACATGACCGGCGACTCGCGGACCGCGATCGAGTCGTCGCCGCACATGGAGGCGTTCCGGGACAAGGGCTACGAGGTCCTGCTGCTCACCGACCCGGTCGACGAGGTCTGGGTGGACGCGGTCGAGGGCTTCGACGGCACACCGTTCCGGTCCATCGCCAAGGGCCAGGTCGACCTCGAGACCGAGGCCGACAAGGAGAAGGCCGAGGAGCAGAAGGCCGAGTTCGCCGGGCTCTGCGAGTGGATGGCCGGGGTGCTGTCCGACGACGTCAAGGAGGTCCGCGTCTCGTCGCGGCTCACCACGTCCCCGGCCTGCCTGGTCGGCGACGAGCTCGACATGACCCCGACCCTGGAGAAGATGTACCGGGCGATGGGGCAGGAGCCGCCGAAGGTGCAGCGGATCCTGGAGCTGAACCCGTCGCACCCGCTGGTCACCGGGCTGCGTGACACCCAGGCCGAGGGTGCGTCCGACACGCTCGCCGAGTCCGCGGAGCTGCTGCACGGGATGGCGCTGCTCGCCGAGGGCGGGGAGCTGACCGACCCGTCCCGGTTCGTCGGGCTGCTGTCGGCCCGGCTGCAGAACAGCCTCTGAGCGGATGCGTCCCCGGGCTGCGCATCGGCCCGGGGACGCATCGGCTCCCTGCGGAGTCACCAGCGCCGCGCACGACACCCGGCAGCGGGTGGCACGACATATGAACAATTGCTCAACTGCTGGATTCGGCTGAGATCGCGGCTACGTTGAGTACGTGCGTCGATCGCTGCTGCTCCTGCTCGTCCTGGCCCTGGCCGCCGGCTGCTCGGCCGGTCCGGTGGCGGCGCCGCAGGGGAGCGGGCCGGCGCCCGCGGCGCACGCCCTGCGCAACTGCGGGGTCGACGTACCGGTCGAGCGCCCGCAGCGGATCGTCGCGATGTTCCACAACGCCGTCGAGGCGGTGCTGGCGCTCGGTGCGGGGGACCGGCTGGTCGGTGCGGGCTACCTGGACAACCCGCTGCTGCCGGAGTACGCGGCGGACTTCGACCCGGCGGCACGGCAGCCGGTCTACTGGCCGGAGGAGTACCCGTCCCGCGAGGAGGCGCTCCGGCTCGCCCCGGATCTCGTCGTCGGCGGGTTCACCGGGACCTTCACCCGGGAGGGCCTCGGCACCCGGGCCGAGCTGGCCCGTGCCGGGATGGACACCTACCTCTTCACCCAGTACTGCCCGACGGTCGACGGCGGCACCCAGGCCGCCGACCTGGCCGCGAACGACGTCAGCCTGGAGTCGGTGCAGCGCGATCTCACCGACCTCGGGCGGTTGCTCGGCGCCGAGGAGCGCGCCGCGCAGATGACCGCACGGATGCGCGCCACCCTCGACGACGTCGCGGACCAGCTCGGCGGGGTCACCGAGCGCCCGCGGGTGGCCATGCTCAACGCCCCGTCCGGAGCAGGCGAGCTGCGGGTGTTCGGTACGGGGGACGTCGCGACGACGATCATCGAGGCGGCCGGCGGGCAGCAGGCGTTCCCGGAGATCGCCGGGCGGCAGCGCACCGTGAGCGCCGAGGGCCTGATCCTCGCCCGCCCGGACGTGATCGTCGTCCCGGCCTGCTGCGGCGTGGACAAGGGGCCGGAGGCGGCCGAGCCGCTGGTCGCGCAGCTGCGGGCGGATCCGGCGCTGGCGCAGGTCCCCGCGGTGCGGGACGGGAGGGTGTTCACGACGACGTTCGCGGAGGTCAGCCCGGGCATCCGGAACGCCGACGCGGTCGCGACGCTGGCCCGGCGGCTGCACCCGGAGCAGTTCGCCGACCGATCCGGCTGATCGCCGGCCACCGGGACGGCGGCCGGAGGGGCTGCCGTGCGGATCCGTCCGGCGCCGTTGCCGGACGGACGTCGAGGAGGTTATCGCCGAGTCACCGCCGAGTACAGACCTCGTGAACGATCTATGCCGGCGGTGCGGTCGACGGCTCCGGTAGCCGCGGCCGGCCCGGGCGCAGCCCGTCGAGCAGCAGCGCCAGGTAACGACGTTGGTCGGCGGCGGGGTCGGGTCCGTCGTCGTCCGAGGTGCTGACCGCCATCGCCATCACCAGCACCGCGGACAGGTCACGGGTGGTCAGCTCGTCGCGCACCACGCCGGCCTCGCGGGCCCGGTCCAGCAGCCGGGCGAGAACGCGGCCGTAGCGCTGCACCGACTCGACGTCGTAGGCCCCGGACTCCCGGGCCAGCCGCAGCAGCGTCCGCCGGCCGACGATCGCCTCGACCGCACGGGTCAGCGACCCGGTCAGGTCGGCCCACGGGTCGCCGTCACCGGCCGCCGCGGTGGGCTCGACCTCGGCGGTGAAGACGTCCTCGAGCACCGCGCGGATCAGCTGGTCGCGGGTCCGGAACCGGCGGTACAGGGTCGCCACCCCGACGCCGGCCCGGCGGGCGATCTCGTCAAGCGCCACGTCGGCGCCGTCGCTCTCGAACGCCGCGGCGGCCGCGTCGACGATCCGGCGGTGGTTGCGCGCGGCGTCCGCGCGCAACGGCCGCGCGGGCCCGGCCCCGGTCGTACTCATCGGAGCACGGTAACGGTCACCAGGTCACGGGCAGTGTGTGCATCCCGTAGACGAAGTGGTAGGCGCGGAACGCCGACGCCGGCACCTCGCCGGCCGGAGCCAGCGTCGGGAACCGGCGCAGCAGCGCCGGGAACGCGGTCGTCATCTCCATCCGGGCCAGCGGCGCGCCCAGGCAGTGGTGCACGCCGTGCCCGAACGCGACGTGCCCGGGAACCCCGCGCCGGACGTCGAGCCGTTCGGGGGCGTCGACGCCGGAGGCGGGGTCGCGGTTGGCCGACGGCAGCGAGCAGATCACCACCGAGTCCTTCGGGATCGCGGTGCCGCGCAGCGCGGTGTCGGCGGTGGTCACCCGGGCCACCCCGGAGTGCACGATGCTCAGCCAGCGCAGCAGCTCCTCGACGGCGGGCCGGGCCAGCTCCGGGTCGGCGCGGATCGCGTCGGCCTGCTCCGGGTTCTCCATCAGCGCGAGGGTGCCCAGTCCCAGCATGTTCGACGTCGTCTCGTGCCCGGCGATGAGCAGCAGCCCGGCGATGCCGGTGAGCTCGTCGTGGGTGAGGTCGTCGCCGTGCTCGCGGACCAGCATCCCGAGGATGTCCTCGCCCGGGTCGGCCTGCGCGCCGTCCACCAGCCGGGACATGTACTCCCGGCTCTCCCGGGACACCGCGAGCCGCTCCTGCTGCGGCAGCGACAGGTCGAGCAGCCGCGAGGAGCGGGCCTGGAACTCGGCCCGGTCGGCGTAGGGCACCCCGAGCAGCTCGCAGATCACCAGCGACGGGACCGGCAGCGCGAACTCGGCCACCAGGTCGGCACCCGGACCGGCCTTCTCCAGGGCGTCCAGATGGTCGTCGACGATCTCCACGATCCGGGGTTCCAGCCGGGCCATCCGGCGCTGGGTGAACTCGCGGGTCAGCATCCGGCGCAACCGGCTGTGCTCCGGCGGGTCCTGCGCGAGCAGGTTCCCGGCCCGCGCCCGCTCGATCTCCTCCTCGGAGGGCTGCGGGCCGCCCGGGCGGCGCAGCGCGATGCCCGCCGCGTTGGAGTAGGTGGTGGCGTCGCCGAGCACCTCGCGGACGTCGTCGTAGCGGGTGACCAGGAACGCGTCGGTCCCGAACGCCGTGCGGACCAGCGGGATCTCGTCCGCGGTGCGGAGCTCGGCCAGCTCCGGGGCCGGGGTGAACCGGTCGCGGCGCATGTGCAGCGGCAGCGTGTCGGGGCGGACCGGGGAGTCGGTCATGGGAGAGGTCCTCCGGCTGGGCGTGAGTGGTGGACCCCCGACCGTACCCGCCGAATCGATAGGCCGCTGTCGGTTAGGGGCGGAGTGCCCGGTTCCGGGGCGGAGGTCCGCTTCGGCCGGGCCGCGGCCGCGCGGCAGGATCGGCGGATGCGACTCGCACTCCGGGTGCTGCCCACCGCCGACCTCGGCCCGAGCGGCCTGCGCGGCCTGCGCGGTCTGCTGGAGGCCGCCTTCACCGACGGCTACGACGACGGGTCCTGGGACCACGCGCTCGGCGGCCTGCACGTGCTCGCCGGGCCGCCGGAGGCCCCGGTCGGACACGCCGCGGTGGTCCTGCGGCGGGTGCTGCACGGCGGGGTCGCGCTGCGCACCGGCTACGTGGAGTCGGTCGCGGTGCACCCGGACCGGCAGCGGCACGGGCTGGGCGCCGCGCTGATGGCCGAGGTCGAGCGGCTGATCCGGGGTGGCTACCAGATCGGCGCGCTGGGAGCCGCGGACCGCGCGGCCGCGCTGTACCGGCGTCGGGGCTGGCAGGTCTGGACCGGTCCGCTGGGCGGGCTCACCCCGGACGGCGTCGTCCCCACACCGGACGAGCGTGGGGCGGTGCACGTGCTGCCGGTCGGCATCGACCTGGACCCGTCGACGCCGCTGGTGTGCGACTGGCGGGACGGCGAGCTGTGGTGAGCGCGGCGACCGCCGGCGCCCGTCGCGCGAGTGACCCCGCAGGTTCACCCGGACGTCAGGTGGGGCTCGGGTCCCGGCCATCCCGGGGGACTGGGCTTCGGGCGTGCAGCTGGCCGTCCTGGATCTCGCGGGTACCACCATGGCCGACGACGGTCTGGTGCTCGAGGCGATGCGTGCCGGCCTGCGCGCCTGCCGGGTCCGGGTCGACGGCCCCTGCTACCCGGCGCTGGACCGGCAGGCCCGCGCCACGATGGACCGCTCCACGCTCACCGTGTTCGGCGAGCTGCTCGACGGGGACATGTACCGGGCCCGCCGCGGGCACGCCGCGTTCACCGAGTTCCTCACCGCCGCCGCGGACGACGGCCGGGTCCGGCCGGTGCCCGGCGCCCCCGCCGCCCTCGACGCGCTGCGGGACGCCGGCGTCCCGGTGGCGCTGATCTGTGGTTTCGCCCCGGCCCTGCGGGACCGGCTGGTCGTCGCGCTGGGGTTCGGCGCCCGCGCCGACATGGTGCTGTGCCCGGCCGAGGTCGGCGGCCGGGGCCTGCCCGACCCGGACCTGGTGCACGCCGCGCTCCGCCGGTCCGGCGCCGAACCCGCGCAGGCCGCGGTGGCCGGGGACGCCACGGCCGGCATCGACGCCGCCGTGCGGTCCGGGGCCGGGCTCGCGGTCGGGGTGCGCGGGGGAGCGCACGGCGAGCCGCGGCTGCGCGCGGCCGGCGCCGACGCCGTCATCGACTCGGTGGCCGACCTGCCGGCGCTGCTCGGCCTGCCCGGCTAGCTCCCGATCTCCGCCCGACACCCGCTGTGGTGCCGTTGACCATGACCGACAGCCGCCGGCCCGGGTACCGTCCCCGGGTGATCATGCCGCGGTGACCGCGCCGTGGCGAGCGCCGAGGAGGGGCCCGTGCAGAGACGCACCGTGCGGATCGCCGACGAGGTGGCCGGGGCCCTGGCGGCCGGTCGACCGGTGCTGGCCTGCGAGTCCACGATCGCCACGCACGGGCTGCCGCGACCACGGAACCTGCAGGTCGCGCTGGACGCCGAGGCGCTGGTGCGGGACCACGGCGCGGTCCCGGCGACGATCGGGGTGCTCGACGGCGAGGTCGTCGTCGGGTTGTCGGAGGGCGAGCTGGAGCGCCTCGCGGGCAGCGACGGTGTGCACAAGCTCAGCGCGCGGGACCTGCCGGTCGCCGCCGCCACCGGCGCCAGTGGCGGGACGACGGTGGCCGCCACCGCGCACCTCGCGCACCGGGCCGGGATCCGGGTGTTCGCCACCGGTGGGCTCGGCGGGGTGCACCGCGGCGCCGCGCGCACCTTCGACGAGTCCGCGGACCTGCCCGCGCTGGCCCGGCTGCCGGTCGTGGTCGTCAGCGCCGGGGTGAAGTCGGTGCTCGACGTGCCCGCCACCCTGGAACGGCTGGAGACGCTCGGCGTCGCCGTCGCCGGGTACCGCACGCACGCATTCCCCGGCTTCTACGTCGCCGACTCCGGGCACCGGGTCACCCAGTGCCTGGAGTCCCCCGAGCAGGTCGCGGCGGCCTGGCGGGCCGCCCGCGACCTCGGCCTGGACGCGGCGCTGCTGGTCGCGAACCCGGTGCCCGGACGCGACCAGCTGCCCCCGGCCGAGCACGACGCGGCGCTGGCATCGGCGCTCGCCGCGCTGGAGACCGCCGGCATCACCGGTGCGGCGGTGACGCCGTTCCTGCTGCAGCACGTCCGGGACACCACCGGCGACCGCAGCCTGGAGGTCAACGTCGCGGTGTACCGCAACAACATGGACCTCGGCGCCCGGATCGCAGGCGCGCTCGCAGGCCCCGGGTGACCGCCGTGCTCGCAGTGCTCGGCGACCTCGTCGAGGACGTCGTGGTCTGGCCGGGCGGCCCTGTCGAGCCCGGCACCGATACCGCGGCCCGGGTGTTCCGCCGGCGCGGGGGCAGCGCCGCCAACGTCGCCGCGGCCGCCGCCGCGCTCGGTGCCCCGGTGCGGTTCCTCGGCCGGGTCGGTGCCGACGCCGCGGGGACCGCGCTGGCCGACGGGCTGGCCGGGCTCGGCGTCGACGTGCGGGTGCAGCGGGCCGGGACGACCGGATGCGTGGTCGTCCTGGTCGACGCCGACGGCGAGCGCACCATGCTCCCCGACCGGGGCGCGGCGGCCGAGCTGGCCGATCCGGACCCCGGCTGGCCGGACGGGGTGACGCTGCTGCACCTGCCGGTCTACTCGCTGCTCGACGAGCCGTGCGCGGGAGCGGCCCGCGCGCTCGCCGCCCGGGTCCGCGACGCCGGCGGTGCGGTGTCGGTGGACGCCGCGTCCGCCGGGTCGCTGCGCGCCCACGGCCCGGCCCGCTTCCTCGACGACCTGGCCGCGCTCGGCCCGGCACACCTGCTCGCGAACCGGGCCGAGGCCGACCTGCTCGGCCTGCCCGGGACGGCGCCGCCGGGCACGGCCGTCGTCGTCAAGGACGGGCCGCGGCCGGCACTGGTGCACCTGCCCGGCGTCGCCCGCCTCGGGCTGCCCGGGGTGCCGGTCGCCCCGGCCCCGGTCGACGGCGTCCGGGACACCACCGGCGCCGGGGACGCGTTCGCCGCCGGCTACCTCACCGCGGTGCACGCCGGTGCCGACCCGCTGGTCGCCGTCGCCCGCGGGCACGCCTGCGCCGCCCGGGTGCTGTGCGGCCCCGGCGCCGCCGGGGCGTGAGCCCGGAGCGGCTACAGCCCGAACACCGACCGCGCGGTCTCGCCCAGGATGTTGCGCTTGGCGTCGTCGTCCAGGAACGGCAGCCGGGCGATCCGGCCCGGCACGTCGAAGTCCCAGTGCGGCCAGTCCGACGAGTACATCAGCGTGTTCGGGGCGTCGATCGCCCGCAACGTCGACTCCAGCAACGCGTCGTCGGTCCACTCCATCGGCTGCGAGGTGTAGTACATCTCGCGCATGTAGTGCGACGGCGGCTTCGTCAGCAGCGGCGCGTCCGACTGGCGCATGTAGTACTCGTGGTCCAGGCGCTGCATCATGAACGGCACCCAGGCCAGGCCGGACTCGATCCAGATCGTCTTCAGGCCGGGGAAGCGCTCCGGGATCCCGTTGATCACCCAGTTCGTCAGGTGCGTCATGTTGCAGGTCACGAAGCTCATCGCGTGCGCCGAGAGGAACTTGTTCATCGTCGAGGTCATCGTGTCGGCCTGGTTCGGGCCCGCATGGAACCCGATCGGCAGGCCCCGACGCTCCAGCTCGGCGTAGACCGGCATGTAGGCGTTGCGGTGCACCCCGGCGTGCCGCTGGCTGGTGACCAGGAAGCCGATCACCCCCGGGTGGTCGGCGAACTCCTCGATCGTGGCCAGGCAGGCGTCCGGGTTCTCGAACGGCAGCCCGAGCATTGTCCGGATCCGCGGTTCGTGGGGCAGCACCTGCTCGGTGAACCAACGGTTGTAGGCCTGCAGCAGCGCCGTCGCGACCTCGGGCTGCGGGTGCAGCCCGGTCTCCAGCATCGGCTGCGGGAACACCACCTGCAGGTCGATGCTCATCGCATCCATCGCGCGGCGGACCAGCTCGGCGTCGCGCTCCCCACCGGAGGCCGCTCCGGGGGTCTCCTCGGCCAGCGCCGCCTGGTGCGGGATCCGGCCCGAGACGTCCTGCATGGTCAGCCCCGGCGGGTGGTTGTGCAGGGCCAGGCGGGAGGCGTTGGGCCAGTTCCGCATCATCTGCGACGCGGTGTCCTTGAGCACCGGGGACTCCAGGTACTCCAGGATCTCCGGCCACGAGTCGAGCTCGACGTGGTGCGAGTCGACGTCGACGACGAAGTAGTCCTGCAGGTTGTAGCGCTCGGTGTCGCGGGCCGCGTTGGCCAGGATCTCCCGGCTGTCGGTGTGGGTGGTGATCTCCTGGGTGGCCGGGCGGCGGACGGCCGGGTCGGTGCGGGGCTCGGTGGCGGTCATGAGTCACTCCTCATCGCATCACTGCGCGAGAACCAGAGGGCCAGGTCGAACGGGTTCAGGTCGTGCGCGCGGAGCACGGCCGTGGCCAGCACGACGGCGTCGGTCGGGGTCAGATCGCCGGCGGCGGGCGGCTCGGCGCCCTCCTCGGCGGCGACGGTGTAGCCGCGGGCCGCGGCGGCGACCAGGGCGCGGGCTGTGCTCCGGTCCAGCGCGGCGATCGCGCCGTCGCCGAGCCCGGCGTCGATCTCGGCAGCCAGCTCGGCGACCAGGCCGTCGATCCGGCGGGCCCGCGCGCGGTGTGCCGGGATCTCAGAGGTGGACACGGACGCGCCCCCCGCTCTCGCTGACCTCGAACGCGCGCAGCGCGAAGTCCGGGCGGCCCGGGTGGGCGCCGGTCGTCACGTCGTACTCGAAGCCGTGCCAGGGGCAGACGATGTGCATGGTGTCCGGGTCGAAGACCAGCCCACGGCTGGCCTTGCGGTCGTCGAGGTCCTCGCGGACGCGGGAGACGATCCGGCCCTGGCAGGCGGGTCCGCCCTGATGGGCGCAGCGGTTCTCGTAGGCCCGCAGCTCGCCGCGGAACCGGAAGATCCCGGCCGTGCGCGGGGGAGTGGTGCCGATCTCGACGATCAGCCGGCCGCGCTCGGGGATCTCCTCCGAGCCGGCGACGTCGACGGCACGTGTGGTGGGTTCGGCTGTCACGCGCCCCAGAGTGAGCGCCGTCCCAACCTCTGTAAAGTTCACGTATATCGTGTAGTTCGTGAGCTCACCCGAGGAAGCTCCGCCGTTCACCCTGCGCCAGCTGTCGTACCTCGTCGCGGTGGCCGAGGCCGGCACGTTCACGGCGGCCGCGGAGCGGCTGCACGTCTCGGCGTCCGCGCTGTCGCTGGCCCTCGACGAGCTGGAGCGCGCCCTCGGCGTCCAGCTCACGGTGCGCCGCCGCGCGCACGGGGTACGGCTGACCGCGGCCGGGGCCGACACCCTGCGCCGGGCCCGGCACCTGCTCCGCGACGCCGGCGAGCTGGTCGGGGACGCCGGCGGCGGCTCCGGAGTCGCGGGCACCGTGCAGCTCGGCTGCTTCCCGACGCTCGCGCCCGCGGTGCTGCCCGGCCTCCTGACCCGGTTCGCCGCGGCCCACCCGCGGGCCCGGGTGGACTTCGCCGAGGCCGACCAGGACGTCCTGACCCGACGGTTGCGCGACGGTGAGCTGGACCTGGCGCTGCTCTACGACCACGACCTCGACCCGGCGCTGGCCACCCGCCGGATCACCTCGAACACGCCGTACCTGCTGCTGCCCGGCTCGCACCGGCTGGCCGGGCGGGGGCCGGTGCGCCTGCGCGCGCTCGCCGACGAGCCGATGGTGCTGTTCGACCTGCCCCCGGCGTCGGCGCACCTGACGACGGTGCTGCGTGCGGCCGGGGTGGCCCCGTGGGTGGCGCACCGCACGACGTCGGTCGAACTCGCCCGCGCGCTGGTCGGCGCGGGGCTGGGCTGGACCGTGCTGGCCCAGCGGGCTCCGTCCGGCGGCACCGCGGCCGCACAGGTCGGGGCGGTCGTCGAGGTGGCGCTGGCCGACGACCCGCCGCCGCTGGAGGTCGTGCTGGCGACGGCCCGCGCCGTCGCTCCCGGGCCGGCGGCCCGGGCGTTCGCCGAGGTCGCCCACGATCGCTGACGGGGTGCCCGGCATCCGAGGATCGTCCGGGGACGGGCGGGCGGTCGGCGTCAGACCACCGGGGTGAGGGTGCGCAGCGCCTGCGAGCCGCGGACGGCCGCGGTCAGGTCGGCCAGCGCCCGCCCGTGCGATGCGGCCAGTTCGGTCGAGTCCGCGGTGAGGGTGTTGCGGTCTTCGTACCCGGAGTGGTCCAGGTAGAGCCCGGGGGAGAGCACCTGGACGGCGAAGAACCCGGCCAGCACCGAGCGCAGCTCGTTCTGGGCCAGGAAGTGGTGCCCGCTCGCACCGGTGAGCACGGTCGCGGCCACCTTGCCCTGCAGTGGGGCGGTCTTCTCGCCCCACTTGCCGCGCTCGGTGGCCTCCAGCAGCGCCTTCAGCGACGCCGTGTGGCTCGCCCGGTAGACGGGGCTGCCGAACACGACGGCGTCGGCCTCGGCGAACGCGGCGGTGACCTCCTCGTGCGTGCTCTGCGACAGCTCGATCAGGCGGGTGTCGGCTCCGGTTCCGGCCAGCACCCCGGCCACGGCGGCCGCGGTGCGGCCACCCGGCTCCGGTCCCGCGACGACGCCGAGGACGGTCTGACTCATGTGGACTCCCGGGGGGTGAGGTGGTAACCGCCGCGGAAGAACAGCAGCGGTAGTCGGTCGGTGTCGGCGCCCAGCGCCTCGACCCGCGCGGCGACGATCGTGTGGTCCCCGCCGTCGTGCTCGGCCCACAGCGTGCAGTCGATCCAGGCCCCGACGCCGTCCAGCACCGGCGCCCCGGACGGCGCGGATGTCCAGTCGACGCCGGCGAACTTGTCGACGCCGGAGCGGGCGAACCCCGCGCTGTGATGCTCGTGGTCGGCGGCGAGCACGTTCACGCAGAACGAGCCGATCTCCCGGATCCGTGGCCAGGTCGAGGAGCTGCGCGCGGGGGAGAAACTGACCAGCGGCGGGTCCAGCGACAGCGACGAGAACGACTGGCAGGTGAAGCCGAGCGGGCCGTCCGGGCCCTGCGCGGTCACCACCACGACCCCGGAGGCGAAGGCGCCGAGGGTGTCGCGGAGCGACTCGGGTGTGACCGGGCCGGGGGTGGCGTCGGCGCGGGCGGCGGATCCGGACATGACTCGACCCTATGCAACACGGCGGGCCCCGGCCAATGATCACCGGTGCTGTCCCGCCCACCGGGAAACCGGACTCCGCAAAACCCGGCCGCGCGGGCCGCACCGGTCGGTGATCCGGCCGGCACCCGGGCGGGTCGCGCTCCGCGCCCGGGTGCCGACCGGGTACAACCTCCGGTGCCCGACGCGAGCCCCGAACTCGTGGGGAGCCCCGGGGTCCGCACACGGCCGTGTGCGTGCGTGCGGGGGTGTGTGAGCCGGTCAGCTGGCGTAGGCGCGCAGCTTGTCGGCGCGCTCGCCGACCCGCAGCTTCGCCATGACCTCGCGCTCGATCTGCCGCACCCGCTCGCGGGACAGCTTGAACGCGCGACCGATCTGGTCCAGCGTGTGCGGCTGGCCGTCGTCCAGGCCGAACCGCATCCGGATCACCGCCTGCTCCCGGTCCTCCAGGGTGGCCAACACCCGGCGGAGGTCGTCGTGCAGCAGGTGCGAGATCACCGTGTTCTCCGCGTCGGTGGCCTCGGCGTCCTCGATGAAGTCGCCGAGCGGCGCCTCCTCCTCGGACCCGACCGGCATGTCCAGGCTCACCGGGTCACGCGCGTGGTCCAGCAGGTCGGCGATCTTGTGCTCCGGGATGCCGGACTCGGCGGCCAGCTCGGCGTCACTGGGTTCGCGGCCCTGCCGCTGGTGCATGTCCCGCTTGACCCGGGCCAGCTTGTTCACCTGCTCCACCAGGTGCACGGGCAGCCGGATGGTGCGGGCCTGGTCGGCCATCCCGCGGGTGATCGCCTGCCGGATCCACCAGGTCGCGTAGGTGGAGAACTTGAAGCCCTTGGTGTAGTCGAACTTCTCGACCGCGCGGATCAGACCGAGGTTGCCCTCCTGGATCAGGTCGAGCAGCGGCATCCCGCGCCCGGTGTAGCGCTTGGCCAGGCTGACCACCAGGCGGAGGTTGGCCTCCAGCAGGTGGTTCTTGGCCCGCGCCCCGTCCCGCACGACCGCGCGCAGGTCACGGCGGTACTGCAGGTCCATCGACTCCAGCGTGCCCTCGGCCGCGGCGCTGTCCAACCGGTGCTGGGCGAAGACGCCGGCCTCGACCCGCTTGGCGAGGTCGACCTCCTGTGCCGCGCTCAGCAGTGCGGTCTTGCCGATGCCGTTGAGGTACACGCGCACCAGGTCGGCCGCCGGGCTCTGCGCGTCGAGATCCTCGGCCACGGCGGCGGCGGCACCGGGTACGGTGGCCTGGAGCGTGTCGTCGGTGCGGGCCGGCTCCGCGCTCGCCGCCGTCGCCGCGGTGGCGGCTCCGGAACGGGAACGCTTCGAGGCGGCCTTCGCGGGCGCAGCGGGAGCCTCGGTGGTGAGGCGGGGGCCGGGAACGGCCGGGGTCGCGGCCGTGTCCAGGACCGGAGCGGTCGTGGTCACCGTCATGTGTATTTCCTCCCCTGCTCGGGCGCGACGTGTCGGCGGGACAGGCCAGGGATGGCTGCACGTCGCATCGCCCTACACCGGGGTCAACGCACGAGGGAGGGCGATCGTTCCCGCGACGCGGCCCCGACCGCGGGAAATCCGCGGCCGGGGCCCATGACGTCGATCACAGATCGTTGCGCGACGGTCGCGCGTGCCCGGTCAGGGGGCGGGGACCCGCGGGGTGTTCCGCGGGTCGGCCACCGCCCGGGCGCTGCTGCGCCGCCGGGACGCCTTGCCCGTCGCCGCGGCGTCCCGCCTCGTGCCCGGCAGCGAGTGCGCGTACACGGTCTCCATCAGCACCGGCCAGTCGTGGCGCAGCGCGTCCCGCCCCATGAACAGGCCCAGGTGTCCCGCCGAGGCGGTGCGGTAGGTGACGTCCCTGGCCGGGGTGGAGACCTTCTCCGCGGCCGCGAACAGCTGCGGGGGCGGGGTGATGTGGTCGGTCGAGCCGGCCAGCAGCAGCAGCGGGCAGTCGATCGCGGCCATGTCGACCCGCTCGCCGTCGACCGTGAGCGTGCCCTCGATCAGCCGGTTGCGCCAGAACAGGTTCTCCACCAGCCACAGGTAGAACGCGCCCGGGATGTCCTGGGTGTACTTGAACCAGTCCTCGAACACCCGGTAGCGCTCGACGTGCGTGGGGTCGTCGATGTTCTCCAGCAGCTGCAGCTGGCGGGACACCTCGGACTGCGGCTGGATCGAGATGAAGTTCGACAGCACCGCCGAGCCCGGCATGTTGCCGCCGCCCGCGGCGACCAGCGCCTTGTACGGGGCCATCCCCATCGAGCCGGCCATCAGCTTGGTGGACGCCGAGATGATCGACTCGCCGGCGTGGAAGTCGATCGGGGCCCCGGCCAGGGTGAGGGTGTTGACCCGCTCCGGGTGCAGCGCGGCGTAGATCGTGGCCAGCCAGCCGCCCTGGCAGTCGCCGACCAGGTTGGCCTTCCCGCCCATCCGGCGGATCGACCGGTCGATCACCTCGAGGTAGTCGGTGATCGTGACGTTCTTCGTCGCGGTGGTCGCCGGGCGCCAGTCCAGGGTGTAGAGCCGGGTCAGTCCGGCCGCCCGGATCATCGCCAGCTGGCTCTGCTGCGGCGAGTAGTCGACGACGGTCGAGGAGTGCCCGGCCTGCGGTGGCAGCACCAGGGTGGGGACGACGTCGTCGTCGCGGTCCTCGGGCCGGGTGAAGTCGCGCAGCGACGCGAACGGGGTGGACAGCGCCACCTCGTTGGCCAGGTGCCAGGTCGGCTCGCTGCGGTCGGCCATCGTCGAGAGCCACAGCAGCGACCGGCGCGCGGCGTCGCCGGGCTTGGCGAGCCGTTGCACGGCGTCGATCCAGTAGGCCCCGGTGGCGCGCCCGACCTCGGTGACCACCTTGGCGAGGTTCGTCGCGTTGTAGGAGAGCAGGTAGCGCAGCGGGTCCGGTGCGGTGCTCCCGGACCTCGTCGCGGCGGCCGTGTCCCGGTCCTCGGGCAACACGCGCGGACCGCGCTCCCTGGCGGGGGCACTCGTCTGGCTGGTCGCGGTGCTCATGGGCCTCTCCCATCGACTCTGATGACCGGGGGCCTCCACCCGGGTTACCGAACGGTAAAGGGCGTTCGAGATCCCAAGCAACCCGAGACCTACTCGGGAGTAGTGCTTGCTGGATCAAGCGCAGGTGAGGGGGCTCTCACGCGAACCTCGCGATCGGGACTGCCTACCCGTGAGTACGCCGTCACCATGGGTGGCATCCCTTTCGGGCCCTCGTCCGGGCCCGCGCACCGAGGCACGGACGCCATCCCGGCCGATCGCAGGAGTGAGTCACAGTGACCAGCCAGCCCGCCGCATCCCAGCCCGACACCACCGAGGACACCATCAGCCCCCAGGCCGCCGAGGTGCTGCGCCGGCAGGCGGCCGGGCTCGTCCGGGACCTGCGCGAGCTCGCCGACCCGGAGGGCATCGCGGCGAAGGTCGACCCGGTCGGCTTCGGTGGCGCGCTGGGGGAGGCCGCGAAGTCCCTGACCCGCAGTCCCGGCGCGGTGCTGCGCGCCGGCTTCGGATTCGGCCTCGACTCGGCCAAGGCGGTCGGCGCCGCGGCGAACCGGGCCGTCGGCCGGACCACCACCGGACCGGCGTCGTTGCCCGAGAAGGACAAGCGCTACGCCGACCCGGCCTGGGAGGGCAACGCCTGGTACTACCTGGCCCGCCAGGAGCACGCGCTGCTCGCCGACCGGCTGACCGAGCTGTCGCAGGCGGCGCGGGTGTCGCCGGTGGCGCGCCGGAAGCTGGACTGGCTGGTCGGGCAGACGATCGAGGCGCTGGCCCCGAACAACGCCGTCGTCACCAACCCGGCCTGGCCGAAGAAGATCGTCGACACCGGCGGGCTGAACGTGGTCCGCGGCGCCCGGAACATGCTGCGCGACGCCGTGCAGAACCGCGGGATGCCGCGCCAGACCACTCCCGGCCAGTTCGTCGTCGGCAAGGACCTCGCGGTCACCCCGGGGCAGGTGGTCTTCCGGAACCGGCTGATCGAGCTGATCCAGTACGAGCCGCAGACCGAGAAGGTGCACGAGACACCGCTGCTGATGAGCCCGCCGTGGATCAACAAGTACTACATCATGGATCTCGCACCGGAGAAGTCGCTGGTCGAGTGGGCGGTGCAGCACGGCCACACGGTCTTCATGATGAGCTACCGGAACCCGGACTCCGGCCTCGCCGACGTGACGATGAGCGACTACCTGCGCGAGGGGCCGCTCGCCGCGCTGGACGTCGTCGGTGAGATCACCGGCAAAGACAAGATCAATGTCGCGGGGCTGTGCCTGGGCGGCACGCTGTCCGCGGCCACCGCGGCCTGGCTGCGGGCCAAGGGCGACGACCGGATCAACTCGCTGACCCTGATGAACACGCTGCTCGACTTCACCGGTCCCGGGCAGCTCGGCGTGTTCACCGACGAGCAGACGGTGAGCCGTCTCGAGCGCTCGATGCGTAAGGACGGCTACCTGCCCTCGTCGAGCATGAAGACCACGTTCGACCTGCTGCGGGCCACCGACCTGATGTGGAACTACGTGGTCAACGACTGGATGCTCGGCGAGGACCCGAAGCCGTTCGACATGCTGAGCTGGAACGCCGACTCCACCCGGATGCCGGCCGCGATGCAGACCGAGTACCTGCGCACGCTCTACCTGCAGAACCAGTTCGCCGAGGGCAAGCTGGAGCTGGCAGGGGAGCGGCTCGACCTGGCCGACATCCGGCAGGACACCTACGTGATCACCGCCGAGTCCGACCACATCGCACCGTGGAAGTCCGTCTACACCGGAGCGGCGAAGATCGGCGGCAAGGTCCGCTTCGTGCTCTCGAACTCCGGGCACATCGCGGGCGTGGTGAACCCGCCGTCGCCGAAGTCGCGGCACTGGTACGGCGAGTCCGAGGACCTGCCCGCATCGGCCACCGACTGGCGCGACGACGCCGGCGAGCACAAGGCGTCCTGGTGGGAGGACTGGACGCCGTGGATCGCCGAGCACGCCGGCAAGCAGGTCGCTCCGCCGAAGAAGGTCGGCAGCGACGCCCACCCGCCACTCGAGCCCGCGCCCGGGCGCTACGTGCGCAACGGCTGAGCGCCGCCACGCACCGCCCCGATGATCGACGACGAGCGCCGGGGCGGTGCGCGCGGGGCGCGCCGGGTGCGTGCGTCGCGGGCCCGCAACGGGAACAATGCGCGGCCATGGACCGTGTACCTACCCCGTCCGCGCGCCGGCGCCCGCCGCGCGGACCGCATCGCAGCCGGGTCGCGCCGTGAGCCGGGCGCAGCGGGCCGACGGGGAGCGGCGCAACGGCCGGCCCGCCGGATCGGACGGGGCCAGTGCCGCGTCCGCCGCCGCGACGGGCCCGAACGGGCTGCGCGAGGCCGGCGCGCGCGCCGCCGAGGACGCCTGGAGCGCCCAGGTGAACGCGCTCGGCGGCTTCATCCGCGCGCAGCGCCAGATGGCCAAGCTCTCGCTGCGCGAGATGGCGGCGATGACCAAGGTGTCGAACGCCTATCTCAGCCAGGTCGAGCGCGGGCTGCACCAGCCCTCGCTCAAGGTGCTCCGCTCGATCGCGGACGCGCTGCACCTCAACACCGACCAGATGCTCAGCCGGGCCGGCTGGTCGGCGCGCGACGACGACCCGGTACCGGGCCCTGACGGCCCGGCGGCCGAGTCGGGGCCCGCCGAGTCCGCGGAGCCCGTGGTGCCCTCGGTGGAGGCCGCGATCGCGGTGGACTCCCGGCTGTCCGAGGAGCAGAAGGCGGCCCTGCTGGGCGTCTACCGGAGCTTCGCCGAGCGTGCTTGACATACTTATCGCCGCTGCGTAGTTTTGTGGGCACGACGGAGCGCGAGCCTGCGCCCGCCGCTCTGCAGACACCGAGCAGCACCCCGGAAGGGAGAGTGCGATGACCGCCTCCACCGAGCAGTTCGTCGACATCACCAAGCGTGGCCAGGATCTGGTCACCGAGTCCGTGCGCAGCTGGACCGACGCCGTTCAGGGCTTCGCCGGCCAGTTCGCCGGCGGCAACCGCCCGCAGCTGCCGGACGCCGGCCTGGCCGTCGACCGCGTCTTCGACTTCTACGAGCAGGTTCTGGGCCAGCAGCGCCAGCTGGCCAAGACCGTCGTCGGGGCCGGGCACACGGTCGTCGACCAGTGGACCGAGCAGACCGGCAAGGCCGCCGAGGCCGTGACCGAGCACGCCGCGTGGAACACCGAGAAGGCCGCGGACGGCACCGCCGAGGGCGCCCAGAAGACCGCGCGCGCCACCCGCTCC
This sequence comes from Pseudonocardia nantongensis, assembly GCF_046546495.1. NCBI lineage: Bacteria > Bacillati > Actinomycetota > Actinomycetes > Pseudonocardiales > Pseudonocardiaceae > Pseudonocardia > Pseudonocardia nantongensis. The sequence goes on from NZ_JBKGXT010000010.1 coordinate 71,090, forward strand.
ACCGGCAAGTGACATCCGCGCCGGCCCGACCGGCCGGCGGCGCGATGCCGCGACCCCCCGTCCGGTTCTCCGGGCGGGGGTCGCTCGTGCGTGTGACCGGTGCGACCGGCTGCCGCGCGTCCCGGGGTCGGCCCTGTCGTTACCGGCCGGTCGGGGGAAGCCTGGGCCCATGAGCAGCCCCGCACGACCCCGCCGGATCGCGATCGCCTGCCAGGGCGGGGGCAGTCACACCGCGTTCACGGCCGGTGTCCTGGCCCGGATGCTGCGCAGTGGCGTGTTCGACGACGCCGAGATCGTCGGGCTGTCCGGGACCTCCGGCGGCGCCCTCTGCGCGCTGGTGGCCTGGGACCGGCTGCGGCACGGCGAAGGAGACGGGGAGGGGGACACCGCATCGCACCGCACGGCGGCCGCCGAGGCGCTGGAGGAGTTCTGGGCCGACAACGCCGCGCGCTCGCCGCTGGCCCGGCTGCAGAACGCCGGCCTGGTCTGGGCCGGTGCGCTGCAGGGCCTGGGGCTGCTCCCGGCGAGCACCCCGTACGCGCTCCCGCGCCCGCTCGACGGCAGCAGGCAGTTCCTCGACCTGCTCGCCCGGCACGTCGACCTGCCGACGGCCGCACCGGATCCCGAGGGCCGGGAGCCGCTGCTGCTGCTCGGCGCGGTCGACGTCCTGACCGGCGAGTTCCGCGCGTTCTCCAGCCGCACCGACCGGATCACCGGCGAGGCCGTGCTGGCCTCGGCGGCGATCCCGAACCTGTTCCGCGCCGTGCACGTCGACGGCGGCGCCTACTGGGACGGGCTGTTCTCGCAGAACCCGCCGGTGCGCGACCTGCTCAGCACCGATCCGGACGAGCTCTGGGTGATCCAGATCAACCCGTCCGAGATCGACGCCGAGCCGCGCTCGCTGGTCGAGATCTCGGACCGGCGCAACGCGCTGGCCGGCAACCTCTCGCTGCACCAGGAGCTCGGGTTCATCGAGACCGTCGACCGGCTGCTGGCCGACGGGATGCTGCGTCCCGAGTCCGGGTACCGGCAGGTCACCGTGCGGGTGCTGGAGATGCCGCGGTCGGTGCTCGCCGCCCGGATCATCGGGTCGGCCTCGAAGCTGAACCGCGACGTCCGGTTCCTGGACCACCTGCGGCGCCGGGGTGCGGCGCAGGCCGACCGGTTCCTCGGCGCGCTGGCCTTCGAGCGGGCGGTCCGCGACCGGGACCCGGCGGCGATGCGGGCCGCGATGACCCCGGACGCGCGGCTGTGGTCCACCCGCCCCGTTCCGCGAGCGGGATGCCGCCGGGGTCCCGCTGGCCGAGCACGCCGACGACCTGGTCGACGGCTGGTTCGCGATCGACCCGACCCGCAAGCAGGTCGCCCGGGACGAGGCGACCTGGGCGGTCCGGGTCACCCGGCCCGACGGGACGGAGGCCGAGGGGCGCGCCGAGGCCGTCCTCGCCGGTGACGGCCGGGTCAGCACGCTGTGGCTCGGCCCAGTGCCCGGCTGAGCGTGCCCGGTTGAGCCCGGCCCACGGATCGGAGCCGGACCGGAGCCGGATCGGCAGGGTCAGAACGGGATCAGCGGCACCACCACGAGCCGCAGCAGCAGTACCGCCACGAACACGATCAGGACCGCGAGGTCCAGGCCGACCGCGCCCATCCGGACCGGCTGTACGCGCCGCCGGACCGGCGCGACGACCGGCTCGGTGACGCCGTGGGTGATCCGCTGGGCGGTACTCAGTGCGGTGCCACCGCGCCCGTACCCGGCCACGTCGATCCAGTCGACGATCACCCGGGCGAGCAGCACGACCTGGAACAGCACCAGTACCAGGCCGATCAGGGAAGCGATCACGGTAGGACTCCTCTCCGGTTTCTCCCGATCGTCCCTTCCCGACCTGAGAACCGGATGAGAGACCGCCGGTGCGGATCCGTGTCAGACCTCGACGAGGACGGTGAAGGGGCCGTCGTTGACCGACTCGACGGCCATGGCCGCACCGAACTCGCCGGTCTCGACCCTCGCGCCGCGCCCGCGCAGGGCCGCGACGACCGCGTCCACGACCGGTTCCGCGTCGTCGGGCCGGGCCGCCGCAGACCAGGACGGGCGGCGGCCCTTCCGGGTGTCGCCGTACAGCGTGAACTGGCTGACCACCAGCAGCGGGGCGCCGGTCTCGGCGCAGGACAGCTCGCCGCGCAGCAGCCGCAGCTCGTGCAGCTTGCGGGCCATCGTGCCCACCGCGGCCGGGTCGGCCGTGTCCACCGCGGCCGGGTCGGCGATGTCGTCGCGGTGCACGCCGAGCAGAACCAGCAGCCCGGCCCCGATCTCGCCGGAGACCCGCTGCCCGACGCCGTCGACGTCCTCGATCGTCACCGACGCCCGGCGCACCCGCGCGACCACCGCCCTCACCGGCGGGTCCGCCCGATCAGGGGCGCGGCGCGGGTCATCCGACCGGGCCGGCCGGGGTCGCCGGCGCCGCGATCCCGGTGCCCTGCGGCCACCCGTCGACCGGGATCAGCAGGCCGTGCCGGACGAGCTCGCGGACCGCGGGCAGCGAGGCCGCGGTCAGCGCGTCGGCGGGCCGGTCGTGCGCGAACGACAGCAGCGCGATCAGCTCGGACAGCGGCAGGTCGCCCCGGCAGCCGGCGAGCAGCGCCGCGGCCGGCCCGTCGACCTGGTGCTCCCAGCCGGGGCCGCCCCAGCGGCGCACGGTCGTCGACAGCTCGGCCCAGCCGCCCTCCGGGGCGACCGACGACGCGGTCTCCAGCACCGTCTCCGGGGCGATCAGCAGCCGGGCGCCGAGCAGGTCGTCGTCCCGGGAGTGCGCGCGCAGCCAGTCGATCCGGTCGAGCCAGCCGGTCATCTCCCGGCCGAGGCCCTCGCCGAGCTCGCCGGGCAGGTCCTCGACCACGACGGTCGGCTCGGAGTCGGTGCGGCGCAGCAGCAGGAACCCGAACCCGACGCCCTCGACCCGCTCGGACTCCATCCAGTCCAGCCACGCCCTGGCCTGCTCGCGGGCCGCCGGCGAGGACGGGACCAGCCCGGCGTCGCGCTGCCAGGTCCCGACGTGCATCGCCGGGTCGACCACCTCGCGCTGCAGGATCCAGGCGTCCATCCCGGGCGGCAGCCAGGACCGCACCCGGTCCGGCCAGTCCTCGCCGCGCACGTGCAACCAGGATCCGAGCAGCTGCGCGACACCGCCGTCGGTGAGCAGGCCCGGCAGCTCACCGACCAGGGCCGCGAGCGCGGAGTCGCCGGCCTGCCCGGAGTCCCGGTAGACGTAGTCCACCCGGGGCGGGCCGGGCACGAACGGCGGGTTCGACACGATCTGGTCGAAGCGTTCCCCGGCAACCGGGGAGAACCACGGGCCCTCCCGCAGGTCGGCCTCTACACCGGACAGCGCGCAGGTCAGCCGGGCCAGTGCCAGCGCGCGCGGCGCGACGTCGGTGCCGACCACCCGCAGCGCGTGCCGGGAGGCGTGCAGTGCCTGCACCCCGCAGCCGGTGCCCAGGTCCAGCAGCGAGCCGACCGGGCGGCGCGCGGTGGCCGCGGCCAGCGACAGCGACGCCCCACCGACGCCGGTGACGTGCTCGCGGTCCTGCCTCGAGGCCGGCCCCTCCAGATCGGACACCACCCACCAGTCGGCGCCGGAGGTGCCGTCGTCGCCAGCGCCCTCGCCGTACGGGCGGACGTCCAGCGCCGCCCGGATGCCGTCCGGGGTGCGGCGCAGGATCCGGCCGGTCAGCAGCGGGTCGAGATCACCGAGCGCGGCGGTGACGCCCGGCTCGGGCTCGGTGCCCGCCAGCAGGAACAGCCGGATCAGGGTGCCGAGCTCGCCGCCGTCGGCGCACGCCCGGGCCGCGGGCTCCGGCTCGCCGCGGGTCAGCGCCTCGTGCGCGGATGCCCCGAGCAGCGCGTGCACGCCGTCCGGGGTGAAGTCGGCGTCGCGCAGGCAGCCGCGGACCCGCTGCGCCCGGGTGGGGTCGAGATGGGGGAGCACGGGCCCATTGTCGCGTGCCATCCTTTCCGGCATGACCGGCATCTGCATCGCCCAGGAACCCGAGGCCGACGCGTTGCTCGAGCGCGAGCCGCTGGCGCTGCTGATCGGCATGCTGCTCGACCAGCAGATCCAGATGGAGGTCGCGTTCCGCGGGCCGCAGAAGCTGCACGAGCGGCTCGGGGGCCTGGACGTGCGGGTGATCGCCGACCACGACCCGGACGCGTTCGCCACGCTGGCCACCACGCCGCCCGCGATCCACCGCTACGGCGGCTCGATGGCCAGGCGGGTGCAGGAGATGTGCCGGGCGATCGTCGAGGACTGGGACGGTGACCCGGCCGCGATCTGGACCCGGCCCGATCCGGACGGCACCGGCCCGGACGGCCGCGAGGTGCTGCGCCGGCTCAAGGCGCTTCCCGGCTACGGCGAGCAGAAGGCGAAGATCTTCGTCGCCATCCTGGGCAAGCAGTACGGCGTCACCCCGGAGGGCTGGCGGGAGGCGGCCGGTGACTACGGCGCGGACGGCTCCCGGCTCTCGGCCGCCGACGTCGTCGACGGGCAGACGCTGGTCGAGGTGCGCGACACCAAGAAGGCCATCAAGGCCGCGGCGCGCGAGAGGAAGGCCGCGGCCACGAAATGATCGTCGCGGCGGGCTAGCATCGGTGGCGTGCACAAGGTCCCGGACGCGCTCAGCGGCGCACGAGTGATCGACCCGGACCAGGTCTGCGACGCCGTCGCGGTGCTCGCCGACGCCGACCGGGTGACCGAGGCGGCGACCGTCCTGGATGTGCTGGGCGAGGTCAACCGGCTCTCCATCCTGCTCGCGCTGCAGCACGCCGGGGATCTCTGCGTCTCCGATCTCGCGGTCGCGGTGCGGATGAGCGACTCGGCGGTGTCGCACGCGCTGCGGCTGCTGCGGGCGCACGGCATGGTCACCGCGCACCGGCAGGGCCGGCTGGTCCGCTACCGGCTCTCCGGCGGACTGCCCCGGCAGCTGCTGGAGGTCGTGTCCGCGGCGGCGGTGTCCGCCGGGCGGCTGCACGCGCACGGCGGCGGCGACGGTGCCGAGGCCACTGAAGGCCCTCTCGCAACCGAGGGCACTGTCGGAACCGAGGGCACTGTCGGAACCGAGGGCGGGGAGTTCGCGTGACGGGGACCGGTCGGGTCGCGATGGTCGAGCAGGTCCGCCCGCCCGTCTCGGACGAGAAGATCGACGACGAGATCGACCGCCTGCTCGATGCCCTGGACACCGTGCACGACGAGGGCTGGTACCCCGAGGTCGAGGTCGTCCGGCCGTGGTCGGCGCACAACCCGCGGATCTCCGGCGAGTTCGCCCGGCCCGGCGCGATCCGCCGCTACCTGCACCGCGAGCTGCGTGAGCTGGCCGCGGCCGGCGCCACGGTCACCGTGCGGGCGTCCCGGCCCGCCATCGGCTTCGACGACCCGGCGTTCTTCGCCGCGCTCGACGAGGACCGCTTCGACCTGCGGGTGAAGAAGCTGTTCCTGTTCGGCCCGGAGCGGATGGCGATCTCGCTGGACCGGCTCTCGCATTACACCGGCACGCCCGCAGAGTCGTTCCAGCGGCACGTGCTGTTCACCAACTACGCGATGCACGTCGAATCGTTCCTGGAGCGGTTCCCGGACGCCGAGCGGCCGGACCGGGACGGCGTCCAGATGCCCGCCTACCACCACCCGCGCGCGGGTGGCGACGGCGTCACGCTGGTCAACATCGGCGTCGGGCCGGCGAACGCCAAGACCGTCACCGACCACCTGGCCGTCCTCCGGCCGGACACGATGATCATGATCGGGCACTGCGGCGGCCTGCGAAACCGGCAGGAGCTGGGCGACTTCGTGCTGGCCACCGCCTACCAGCGGGCCGACCACGTGCTCGACGGGGTGCTCCCGGCCGACGTCCCGGTGATCCCCAGCCTGCGGCTCAACGGCTACCTGATGGATGCGCTGGGCGACGCAGGCGCGACCTGGCGGCCCGGCGTCGTGCACACCACGGACAACCGGAACTGGGAGTTCAACCAGTCCGCAACGCTGGCCAGGATGCGGGCAGCGCGGGCGGTCGCGGTGGACATGGAGTCCGCGACGATCGCGGCCAACGGCTTCCGCTACCGGATCCCGAACGCCACCCTGCTCTGCGTCTCGGACAAGCCGCTGCACCACGAGCCGAAGCTGGCCGGTGGCGCCCGGGCGTTCTACGAGGCCAGCAAGCGCAAGCACCTCGGGATCGCGCTGGAGGCTCTCGAGCGGGTCCGCCGGGAGCACCCGGACGGCCTGCCCGGCTCCGAGGTCCGCTCGGTCGACGAGCCGCTGCTGGGTAACGGCCCGGACGGCGTCTGAACGGGCTCCGGTGGCCCGTGTCGTCGGTCGCCGCCGACGGCGCGCGGGGAACGGTTGCGAGTGACACCATGGGGGACGGAGGTGGTCACGTGAGCGACCAGCGAGATGCGGACTCCGTCCTCATCACGGACGCCCAGATGTCCTACGACGAGGAGCTGGCGGTCCGCAAGCGGCGCTACAAGTGGATGATGGGCATGCGCATCCCGTGCATGATCCTGGCCGCCGTCTTCTACCAGGTCCCCTGGGTCGCGGTGACCCTGCTCGTGATCTCGATCCCGCTGCCGTGGATCGCCGTGCTCGTCGCGAACGACCGGTTGCCCCGCAAGGTCGAGCAGCCCAGCCGGTACCGGCCCGACCGTCCGGAGCTGGAGTCCCGCCCGTACGAGGTGATCGACTCGTCGGAGCCCGCGAGCGGTACGGCGCCGCCGGCCGCCGACCCGGCTGCGGACGCCCCGGACGGCACGCCCGGGGCTACCGGGACCGCGTCCGGGCCGAGGCCCGGCCCGGGCGGCTGAACACGCTTCCCCCGTCGGGCATCATGGAGCCATGACCACGACGACGCTGCCCGAGGTCGACACCAAGCCAGAGGGCACCGAGACCACCGGCGACGACACGCCGGAGATGTTCCACTACGTCCAGAAGTCCAAGATCGCGGAGAGCGCGATCCTGGGCAACATGGTGGTGGCGCTCTGCGGCGAGACCTTCCCGGTGACCAAGTCCCCGCGGCCCGGTTCTCCGGTGTGCCCGGAGTGCAAGGAGATCTTCGAGGGCCTGCCCAAGAGTGGCGACGACGACTCCTGAGTGACGGCCTGCGGGCCGTGCCCGGCTCACTCCCGTGCCAGTACCAGCCGCAGCGCGGGCGCGGTGGGGCATCCGGGCACCGAGGGCAGCCGGGTCTCGACGACCAGGCCCTCCGCGCGGTAGAGCGCGAGCGCGGGCCGGTTGTCCGGGGCGACCTCCAGCCACAGCCGCCCCGCGGCGAGCCAGGGCGGCGCCGCCCATCCCGGGTCGACGGTGACGCCGTCCGGTCCCGCCGCGCCCGGGACCGCGGCCAGGGTGAGCGCCGCCCGCAGCAGGGCGCGGCCGAGCCCGGTGCCGCGGTGCTCGACGGCCACCACCAGGCGGTGCAGCTCCACCCCCGGCTCCGGGCCGCGCGGGCCGGCGAGCACCAGGTAGCCGGCGAGGCCGGCGCCGTCGTCGAGGACCAGGTGGACGCGGTCCGGCGCGGCCGCGGCGGCCGCGTGCCATCCGGGGCCCGAGTCACCGAGCACCCCGCCGGTCCCCGCGTCCAGTCGCTGCAGGGCCGCCTCGTCGGTACCGGCAGCCCGTCCCGCCCCGTCGGTACCGCCGGACCGGGCCGGACGCAGCACCAGAGCCATCGGCCGTCCCTCCGTTCGGCGCCGCCGGTGACCTGCCGCGTCCCTGACCCGGCCCCGGTCAGGAGGCCAGGAAGCGGTCGATCTCCGCGGCGAACGGCTCCGGATCGAGGATCAGGTCCAGATGCCCGCCGGGATAACGGTGCACCCGGGAGCGCTGGATCCCACGCTGCATCATCGTCGCGTTCCCCCGCGGGACGATCGGGTCGTCGTCCCCGGCCATGATCAGGGTGTCCGCGGTGATCGCGGGCAGCAGCGGCAGGCTGGTCCAACCGGACAGCGCGAGCAGCTGGTAGTAGTAGCCGCGCATCGGGCCGCGGGCCGCGCCCGCCCCGAGTGCCTCGGCCGCCCGCTCCGGGTGGTCGCGCAGCGACCCGCCGTAGATCCGGGCCGCCACCGAGTCGACGTAGCCCGGATCCTGGTGCCGTTTCGGCGAGGTCAGGACCGCCATCACCCGCGGCGAGGCCGGGATCATCAGCGCACCCGGCCCGGTCGCGGCCAGCACCAGCTTGCGCACCCGCCGCCGGCGGCTGATCGCGATCTGCTGGGCCAGCATGCCGCCCCAGGAGAAGCCCAGGACGTCGGCCTCGCGGATGTCGAGCCGGGTCAGCACCTGGCCGATCCGGTGCGCCAACCAGGACAGGTGGTACGGCAGCCGGGGCAGCGGCGAGCCGCCGATCCCGGGCGGGTCGAACCGTATGACGTCCAGATCCGGCGGCAGCGCCGCGACCAGCGGATCCAGGACGTCGGTGGCAGCGCCGATGCCGTTGCACAGGAGCAGCGGGGTACGGCGCGCACCGGGCCCGGAGGCGGGGCGGCGCGTCACGCGCAGGGTCCGGCCGCCGACGAACACGTCGTGGACCTCGACGTCGGCGCGGTCCGGCCCGGGCACGTGGGAAGCGGGAGTGGCCATCAGGTCGCAGCGTAGGGGCCCGGCGCGCCGGGCGCCGTTGCCAACCTCACCCCCGGACGTCGGCGGGGACGGCCGCGGCCGGGCCGAGGTTGGTGCCCGGGGCCGGGAACAGCGGCCGCAGCCGGCGTCCGCCCAGCTCCGGCGGGGCGTCGCGCAACGTCCCGGCACGGGTAGCTAGCCATCCGGCCAGGTCGTCCCACCAGGAACCGGCCACCTGCTCCGCCGCGGCCGACCACCCGGCGGGCGTGCCGCCGCCGGCGTCGCACGGTCCGACCCGGAACGACGACCCCGCTCCGGGTGGCGCGATCAGCGCCCCCGCCTGGTCGCCCGGGGCGAGCACCAGCCGGCAGGCGCCGCCGAGCAGCCGGGCCGTACGGTGACCGCCGGACCACGGCCGCACCGGGTCGTCCGCGACGGCGACCAGGTAGCCGTCCCGGCGGAGCTCGGCCGGGCGCACCGGGGTCCCGAGCACGGTGCCGCCGGCGGCCCCGTCCGGCCCCGCCCCGGCCAGCGTGACCAGGTCGGTGTGCAGCGCGGCCGGCAGCGGCAACAGGTCCGCCGCCCAGGCCCGCAACGCCCGCGCCGCCCGGCCGGACCCCGCGGGCGCCTGTCCGGCCGGGTGCTCGGCGACCGCGAACGGCAGCACCCGGTCGGCGCCGCGCCGCCACGCCCGGGGCCGGACCGCCTCGTGTCCGTCGAGCACGCCGTCCCGGGTCGCCCGCTCCGACGCCCGGCGCAACGCGGCGGGGTCCGGCCGGGAGCCGGGCAGCGCGTCCGACCGGTCCAGCACGGTGGCCAGGTAGGCGGCTGCCGCGATCCGGTCGTCGAGCCCGACCGCGGCGAGGTGCGCCTGCACCGCGGCCGTCAGCAGGCCGCCGGAGCGCACCCCGACCAGCGACGCCCGCGGCGCGCGGGTGATCCGGGTGCAGGCGTCCAGGGCATCCAGGACGGCGGCGGCGTGCGCGTCCAGGTCCCGGCCGGCGTCGGCGGGCCCGGCCGGGCGCCAGGACAGCGTGAACACCTGCAGGCCCGCCCGCAGCAGGTGCTCGACCAGCGAGAACCCCGGCGCGAGGTCGGCCAGCCAGTAGCGGTGCACCAGCGGTGGGACGACCAGCACCGGGGTGTCGTGCACCTGCTCGGTCGCCGGGAGGTACTGCAGCAGCTCGAACACCGGGGTGCGCAGGACGACCGCGCCCGGTGCGGCGGCGACGTCGCGGCCGCGGACCGGGCCGGAGACCGTGTCCCGTGCGCCGGTGTCGAACGGGTCGCCGGGACCGGGGGTGCTGCCGCCCCGGTGCGGGCCCTCCCTGCCGGCGGCCGGTACGTGCGCCGGGTGCGGGATCAGGCCGGTCAGGCCCGCCAGCACGGCCCGCAGCCGGGCGGCGTCGGCCGGGGGGAGGTGGGCGGTGTCCGCGCCGGTGTCGTCGAGCACCCCGGTGGCGGCGGTGACCGTCGCCAGGCAGGTCTGCACCGCGCGGCGCCGCAGCGGGTCGGTCACCCAGCTGCCGAGCAGGCCACCGGCCCGATCGTCGTCGGCCCGTCCGCCGGCCGGGCCGAGCGTGGACAGGCCCAGGCCGACCCGGCCCAGCTCGACCACGAGCGCCCCACCCCGGCGCAGCAGCACGGTCGGCCGCGCGGCCAGCGCCGCGGCCAGCCGCAGCCCGGCGGCCGGGAGCGCCGGCGGCCCCGCGGACCGCTCCGGACCGGCCGGGTGCTCGTGCGTGCTCATCATCACCACCATCATCCCCATGCGCGGATGCCGCGACACGTTCACCCGGGCGTCGTCGTCCGGTCGTCCGGGGCGGGCAGCGTGGGCGTCCGCGGCCGGGGCGAGGAGCCCGGCCGCGCCGTCGACCGTGGGAGCCCGATGACCACCGTCCCCGCCCCGTCCGCCCGGTCCGCCGGGGTGTTCCTGCGCGAGTTCGTCCGCCACCCGGTGCACACCGCGTCGTGCACGCCCAGCTCACGGGCGCTGGCCGAGGTGATGTGCGCGCCGGTGCCCGCGGACGGGGACCCGGTCGTCGTCGAGCTGGGGCCGGGGACCGGGGCGTTCACCGACCTCATCGCCGAGCGGCTCGGCGGGCGCGGGCACCACCTGGCCGTCGAGCTGAACCCGCGGCTCGCCGCCCTGCTGCAGCGCCGGCATCCCGGCCTGGACGTGGCCGTCGCCCCGGCCGCCGAGCTGCCGGCCCTGCTCGCCGAGCGCGGCCTGGCCGGGTGCGACGTCGTGGTGTCCGGACTGCCCTGGGCGGCCTGGCCGGAGACCACACCGCTGCTGACCGAGGTGCTCGCCGCGGCGCTGCACCCGGACGGCGCCCTCACCCAGTTCGGGTACGCGTGGACTCGCCGCGCACGCCCGGCCCGACGGCTGCGCCACCGGCTCGACCAGGTGTTCGCCGAGGTCGTGAGCGGGCCTGCGATCCTGCGCAACGTCCCGCCCGCGTTCGTGCACACCGCGCGGCGGCCCCGGCGCGAGGACGTCCCGCGGCGCTGACCCCGGACGGAGCCGCCACGCCACCCGACCGGCGGCCGTGCCGACCCCGCCGCGCCGAGGCCACGCCGACCCGCCACGCCGGGCTGGGTGGGCTGACCTCGGCGGGTGGTCCCGGGCCGTGCCCACCCGGGGGTCGCGGGCCCGCCGCGGGATATCCTGATCGTCGCCCCGCAACCGCGCCGCGGCGCCCGGTGGCCGGTCGGTTCACCAGCCCGCCGGCAGCCCGGGGCAGGCAGGTTCCCGCTCCGGGAACGACCCACGGACCAGGGGAGACGTGTGTCGCAAGCCCAGCTCGTGTCGCCCGAGACCCGTCCGCTGCGCGCCTGGCAGCGCAGCGCCCTCGCCCGCTACCTGGCGTCCGGACCGCGGGACTTCCTCACGGTCGCGACGCCCGGCGCGGGCAAGACGACGTTCGCGCTGCGGGTCGCCGCCGAACTGCTCGCCGACCGGGTGATCGACGCCGTGACGGTCGTCACGCCGACCGAGCACCTGAAGCACCAGTGGGCCGAGGCGGCAGTGGCCGCCGGCATCGCGATCGACCCGGAGTTCCGCAACGCGACGGGCGGCACGTCGCGGGACTACCACGGCATCGCCGTCACCTACGCCGGTGTCGCCGCGCACCCGATGCTGCACCGCAACCGCACCGAGAACCGCCGGATGCTGGTGATCCTGGACGAGATCCACCACGCCGGTGACGCCCGGTCCTGGGGGGATGCGGTCTACGAGGCGTTCGAGCCCGCGACCCGGCGGCTCGCGCTGACCGGTACCCCGTTCCGCTCCGACGACAACCCGATCCCGTTCGTCGAGTACGTCCCGGACGCCGAGGGGGCACCGCGCAGCCGGGCCGACCACCAGTACGGCTACGCCGAGGCACTGGCCGACAACGTCGTCCGGCCGGTGGTGTTCCTGGCGTACTCCGGGACGTCCAACTGGCGGACCAGCGCGGGGGAGGAGATCACCGCGCGGCTCGGCGAACCGCTGACCCGCGAGCAGACCGCGATGGCCTGGCGGACAGCGCTGGACCCGGCCGGGGACTGGATCCCGTCGGTACTCGCCGCGGCCGACCGGCGGCTGCAGAGCCACCGCGACGGCGGTATGCCGGACGCTGGCGGGCTGGTGATCGCCTCCGATCAGGCCACCGCCCGGGCCTATGCCGGGGTGCTGCGCGGCATTACCGGGGTGCAGCCCGCGGTCGTCCTCTCCGATGAAGCCGGGGCCTCCGAACGGATCGCGGAGTTCGGCCGCTCGGAGGAGCGCTGGATGGTCGCGGTGCGCATGGTGTCCGAGGGTGTCGACGTGCCGCGGCTGGCCGTCGGTGTCTACGCGACCTCGGCGTCCACGCCGCTGTTCTTCGCCCAGGCGATCGGCCGGTTCGTGCGGTCCCGGCGGCCGGGGGAGACCGCGTCGGTGTTCGTCCCGAGCGTGCCGGTGCTGCTCGGGCTGGCCAGCGAGCTGGAGTCACAGCGCGACCACGTGCTGGGCAAGCCGCAGCGCCCGGACGAGACCTGGAACGACGCCGAGCTGAACGAGGCCAACCAGCAGCAGGACGAGCCCGGCGAGCAGGACAAGGGCTTCACCTCGCTGGGTGCCGACGCCGAGCTGGACCAGCTGATCTACGAGGGCGCCACCTACTCCGCCGACGAGGAGGACTACCTCGGGCTGCCGGGCCTGCTCGAGCCCGAGCAGGTGCGCACGCTGCTGTCCAAGCGCCAGGCCGACTGGGTCGCCAAGGGGTCGCCCACCCACCCGTCGCCCCGCTCCGGTGCCCAGGCCCGCGCCACCCCGGCGACCGAGCCGACGCCACCGCCGCCCGCCGAGCGGGGCCCCGCCGGTGTCCGGGAGCGGCTGCAGACCCTGCGCAAGGAGCTGAACACGCTCGTCGCGCTGCACAACCACAAGACCCGCAAGCCGCACGGCAAGATTCACAACGATCTGCGTGCCCACTGCGGCGGCCCGCCCGTCGCGATGGCCACCATCGAGCAGCTCGAGGAGCGGATCGCCACCCTGCGCTCCTGGCGCTGACCGCCCGGAAGGCGCGCCTCCCTGCGGCTCGGCAGCGGACGCGCACGGGATCGGAGAACGCGCACCCGATCGGGCGCGCGTTCATCGAATCGGTGCGCGTCCGCCCCCGGGACACGCCCTCCGGCGTCCTCGCCGGGCCGGGGTCCGGCGGCGCGGCTCCTCCGGGAGCGCGGTCGGCCGGGGACGGTGCGCCGTTCCGGGCGGGTCCGCTCAGGTGGGGTGGTCGCGGGTGCCGGCGGAGCCGGCGGTGGCCGGCTCCGGGGCGGGGTCGTCACCGTCCTTGGAGCGCACGGCGACCGCGGCGATCACCAGCGCGATCCCGGCCGTCTCCAGGGCGCCGGGGAGCTGGGCCAGCACGACCAGGCCGACCAGCGTCGCCGTCGCGGGCAGCAGCGCCAGCAGCACCGCGAACCGGGCCTGCCCGACCCGGCGCAGCACCACCTGGTCCAGCACGTAGGGGATCACCGACGACAGCACGCCCAGCCCGATGGACAGGGCCAGCACCCACGGATCGGCGAGCGGTGTGAGGTTGACCACGCCGAAAGCCGCCGGCGAGCCGGCGGCGCCGGTGAGCAGCAGCGGGGACAGCAGCACGGCGGCGAGGGTGAAACCGGTGGCGAGGTCGTCGATGCCGCTCCCGGCCCGGGCCACCCGCTTGCCGAGCACGATGTAGGCCGCCCACATGGCGGCCGCACCGAGCGCCCAGAGCACCCCGCTGGGACTGCCGGACCAGCGGACGTCGGCGATCAGCAGGACCCCGACGGCGGCCAGCAGCACCGCACCCCAGTCTCGGAACCGGCGCGAGGCCAGCGCCGCGACCAGCACCGGGCCGGTGAACTCGATCGCGACCGCGGTGCCAAGCGGCAGCCGGGCGATCGCCTCGTAGTACGCGACGTTCATCAGGGCCGTGGCCAGCCCGAACAGGCCCGCGCGGGCCAGCCGGGCGCCGCTCCAGGCGGCACGGCCCGGTCGGCGCCACGCCAGCAGGATCAGGGCTGCCCCGATCAGCCGCAGCTCGGCCACCGCGGCGGGGGCCAGCCGGTCGAAGAGTCCTACGGCGAGTGCCGCACCGACGTACATCGAGGTGCCGCCGACCAGGAAGAGCAACGGTGCGGGGATCCGCTCGCCGATCGGCCGTGCACTCACCCGGCCACGGTAACCCGCGACACACGGTGGTCACCGTCCCGCGCTTGCACGGGCGCCCGGTCGCCCCGCATGATTCACACGCAGTCAACTTCATACGTAATCGGTCACCGCGGGTATATCGAGGCGACCCCGATGCGACCGGATCCGGAGCCGGACGTGACGGACGTCGCGACGCGCCCCGGGAACACGTGCAGGGGTCCGACACGTCTGCTTAAGTGTGGGCGACCCGCCTGGTGCGGTCGTCACAGTGATACGGCGGAGGGCCGCCCGAGCCCGCCGCCGCGATGGAGGGAGACCGCTATGCAGCCCGAAACGCTGACCCGGCCCGAACTGACCCTCGCCGACCGCTGTGACCGTTGCGGTGCGGCGGCCAAGGTGCGTGCGATTCTTCCCTCCGGTGGGGAACTCCTGTTCTGCAACCACCACGGTCGTGCCCACGCCGAGAAGCTGCGTGAGTCCGGCGTGGAGGTCCAGCAGGGCGAGGAGTGACCGTCCGCGGGCCGAAGACGCCCGACCAGACCTGAACCGGACGGGGCGGGGATCCAGCAGGGTCCCCGCCCCGTTCGCGTGTCGGGTCCCGCCCACGACCGTCCCGCCGGACCGCGTGGAGCGCGCGGGGAACCCCGACCGGGAGCCCGGCGGGACCCGAGCTACCCGAGCAGCGCCCGGGCCCGGGCCCAGCTGTCCGGATCCACCGGCACCCCGCGGGCCAGGTTGTCGGCCCGGACGGTGCGGGCGCGGTCGCCGGGAACGGCGACCGGCCCGTGCCCGGGCGCCGGTTCGAGGGCCCGCAGGGCGTCCAGGTACGCGCGGACGCCGGCGGCCGGGCCGCCGAACGCGGCCGGGTCGACCGCCAGCAGCAGGTCGCCCTTGGTGACCGGGTCGGTGACGTCGAGGGTGCCGCGGACGTCCGTACCGAGCGCGGTGTGTGTGAGCGAGGCGACCAGCAGCTCCAGCACCAGCGCCAGCGCGTAGCCCTTCGGACCGCCGAACGGGGTGATCGCCCCGTCCAGGGCGGCGGCCGCGTCGGTGGTCGGCAGGCCCTCGGCGTCCACCACGGACCCGGACGGGAGCGGCTCGCCGCGGGCGGCGTGGTCGAGCACCTTGCCGCGGGAGACCTGCCCGGTCGCCATGTCGAGCACCACCGGCTCCCCGCCGTCGGTCGGGACGGCCGCGGCGAGCGGGTTGGTGCCGATCATCGCCGGGGCCGCGCCCCACGGGTGCACGAGCGCCTCGGACGTCGTCGTGGCGATCCCGACCAGGCCGCGGGCGGCCAGCCGCTCGACGTAGGGCGCGAGCATCCCGAGGTGCCCGCACCTGCGGATCGCGGCGACCGCGATCCCGGTCTCGGCAGCCGGGCCGGGGAGCGCGTCGCAGGCGGCCAGAGCGGTGGGCGGGCCGAGGCCGTCGTGGCCGTCCACCCGCAGCACGCCCGGCCGGGCCCGCTCGGTCGTCGGCGCCGCCACCGGGTCGATCAGCCCGGCCCGCACCCGTCCGGCCAGCACCTCGAGGCGCCGGATGCCGTGCGAGGCGTGCCCGCGCAGGTCGCCCTCGCAGAGCCACTCGCCCTGCACCCGGGCCGTGGCGTCCGGCACGCCGAGTCCGGTGAGGACCCCGACGGTCAGGGCCACATGGTCGTCGACGGGTACGCGGTGGTCGCTGCTCACGATCGGTCAGCGTAGGGTCGGGCCCAGAACCGCGGGAGCCCGCGTACCGGGGCTGAGAGGGCGGCAGGACCGGCCGTCGACCGTTCGAACCTGATCCGGTTGACACCGGCGTAGGGAGGCCGCTCCTTGCTGTTCTCACGTGCCCGTCCCCCCATCGTCGTGCCGGCAGCGCTGCTGCTCGCGCTCGCGCTCGTCCTGACCGGCTGCGCCGACACGGGCGACGACCGGGGGAACGGCGGCGAGCCGATCCGGGTGGCCCTGGACTGGACGCCGAACACCAACCATCTGGGCCTGTTCGTCGCCCAGCAGGCCGGGTACTTCCGCGACGCCGGGCTGGACGTCGAGTTCCTGCCCTACAACCAGACGTCGCCGGACGTCCTGGTCGGTTCCGGTGCCGCCGAGTTCGGCGTCAGCTTCCAGGACTCGTTCACCTACTCCAAGGCGGCCGGTGCGGACATCACCTCGGTGATGGCGATCCTGCAGCACTGGGCCACCGAGATCGCCGTGCGCGCCGACCGGCCGGACATCACGCGCCCGCGCGACCTCGACGGCACGGTCTTCGCCGGGTTCGGCGGGCCGGGCGAGACCGCGACCATGCAGGCGGTGATCAGGGCTGACGGCGGCCGCGGCGAGTTCCGCACCGAGGTCCTCGCCACCGCCGCCTACGAGGCGCTCTACGCCGGACAGGCCGACTTCACCCTGCCGTTCGTGCACGTCGAGGGGCTCGAGGCGCAGCTGCGCGGTGAGCCGTTGCGCACGTTCCGCTACACCGACTACGGCTTCCCGGACGCCTACAACGTCCTGCTCGCCGGCAACTCGACCTGGCTGGGGCAGAACCCGGACCGGGCCCGGGCGTTCGTCCAGGCGGTGCAGCGCGGCTACGCCCTCGCCGCCGAGAACCCCGCCGGGGCCGCGCGGATGTTGAAGGAGGCCAACCCGGGCGCGTTCACGAACGACGAGCTCATCGACCGCGGCGCCGCGATGCTGGCGCGGGGATACCTGCGCGACGGGCAGGGCCGGGTCGGGTTCCAGACGCCGGAGAAGTGGTCGGCGTTCTCCGGGTTCCTCTACGACACCGGCACCGTCGCCGGGCCGGACGGCGCGCCGGTGCGGCAGAAGCCGGACTTCGCGACCTGGTTCACCAACGAGTACCTGGCGCCGTGAGGGCGGGCGGGTTGGCGCGCCGGCTCGCACCCGCGGTGCTCGTCGTCGCCGTCGGGCTTCTCGCCTGGCAGGTCGCGGTCACCGCGCTCGGCCTGCGGCCGCAGGTACTGCCCTCGCCGCTCCGCGTGCTGGCGCAGGGCTGGGCGTTCCGCTCCGCGCTGTGGGAGAACACGCTGCCGACGGTCCAGGTCACCGCGATCGGCTTCGCGGTGTCACTGGCGGTGGCCTGGTCGATCGCGGTCGCGGTGGACTTCTCGCCGTGGCTGCGCCGGGCCCTGACCCCGCTGCTGGTGGCGTCCCAGACACTGCCGGTGGTGGCGATCGCCCCGCTGCTGATCATCTGGTTCGGCTTCGGGCTGCTGCCGAAGGTGCTGGTGATCGCGCTGGTGACGTTCTTCCCGGTCGCCGTCGGGCTGATCGAGGGGTTCGCCGCGACCGACCGGTCGGCGACCGCGCTGCTGCGCAGCATGGGCGCCTCGCGCTGGCAGCGGTTCCGCTACGTCCGGCTGCCGGGCGCGCTGCCGTCGTTCTTCACCTCGCTGCGGATCGCGATCACCTACGCGGTGACCGGCGCGATCTTCGCCGAGTACGTCGGTGCCCGTGCCGGGCTGGGGATCTTCATGCAGCTGCAGCGCAACCAGTTCCGCACCGATCTGGTGCTCGCCGCCGTCGGGGTGGCCGCGGCGCTCTCGGTGGCCCTGTTCGGGCTCACCTACCTGGTGCAACGCCTGGTCACCCCCTGGTACCGGGGTGATCATCGATGAAGGTCGCGGTGCACGACCTCGCGGTGCGCTACGGCGCCCTGGAGGTGCTGTCCGAGGTGTCGCTGTCGGTGGCGCCCGGCGAGTTCGTCTCGATCGTCGGGCCGTCCGGGTGCGGGAAGTCGACGCTGTTCGAGACGCTCGTCGGGATCGGAGACGGCGCCACGGTCACCGGGACCGTCGAGGTGGACGGCGGCCCGGCCCGGGGCGCGCCGTTCGGCTACATGCCCCAACAGGACCTGCTCTTCCCCTGGCGGACGGTGCTGGACAACACCACGCTGGGGATGGAGGTCGCCGGGGTGTCCCGGCGCGAGGCCCGTGAGCGGGCGCGGGCGCTGTTCGAGCCGTTCGGGCTGGCCGGATTCGAACGATCCCGGCCGGCCGAACTCTCCGGTGGGATGCGGCAGCGGGCGGCGCTGCTGCGCACCGTCGTCGGCGGGCAGTCGGTGCTGCTGCTCGACGAGCCGTTCGGCGCCCTGGACGCGCTGACCCGGGTCGGGATGCAGGAGTGGCTGGAGTCGATGCGTGAGCACTACGGCTGGACCACCCTGCTGATCACCCACGACGTCCGGGAGGCGGCCTTCCTGTCCGACCGGGTCGTCGTGCTCTCGCCGCGGCCCGCGACGGTACGGACCGAGATCGCCGTAGACCTGCCCCGGCCGCGGACCCGGGAGATCCTCACGGACCCGGGACTCGCCCGTGTCGAGGCGGATCTGCTGGAGACCCTGCGGAGCTGATGCCCGGGCAGGCCGGGTGGCAGCACGACAACAAATGACCGCGGCCGTGACCGGATCGTGACTCGGTCGGGTGGACTTTCTCGATCCAGTGTGCTGTGCCTCGCATCGCTCGACCTAATACGTTGGCGCTCGCAACATTATAGGTCTGAAGC
Source organism: Pseudonocardia nantongensis (assembly GCF_046546495.1). NCBI lineage: Bacteria > Bacillati > Actinomycetota > Actinomycetes > Pseudonocardiales > Pseudonocardiaceae > Pseudonocardia > Pseudonocardia nantongensis. The sequence continues at coordinate 89,851 of NZ_JBKGXT010000010.1, forward strand.
CACAGTGTCGTGGAGGGATGTCCATGAGGATGCGCGAGGCGCGGCCCCGGCTGCGGCGGACGATGGTGGCGGCGGGGCTGGGCCTCGTGCTCGCGCTGTCGGCGTGCGGCCAGAACAGCGCCGGCGGCGGCGAGGAGGCCGCAGGGTCCGGCGAGTCCGGGGAGGGTGGGATCAAGGTCGGGGTGATCCTCCCGGAGACCGACACCTCGGCCCGCTGGGAGGGCTTCGACAAGCCAATGCTCGACAGGGCGATGCGTGCCGAGGGCCTCGATCCCGACATCCAGAACGCCCAGGGCGACGAGCAGAAGTTCTCGACCCTGGCCGACGGGATGATCTCGAGTGGGGTACAGGTCCTGGTCATCGCCTCGATCAGCGGCGACGGCGGCAATGCCGTCGCGCAGAAGGCCAAGGCGCAGGGCATCCCGGTGATCGACTACGACCGGCTGAACCTGGGCGGCACCAGCGACTACTACGTCTCGTTCGACAACGAGAAGGTCGGGGAGCTGCAGGGCCAGGGCCTCGTGCAGGGCATCGGGGACAAGCCGGGCGCGCAGATCATCCAGATCGAGGGCGCGCCCACTGACAACAACGCGACCCTCTACACGAACGGCCAGCTGAAGGTGCTGCAGCCGAAGTACGACTCCGGCGCGTACCGGCTCGTGCAGAACCAGGCCATCGACAAGTGGGACAACCAGGTCGCGGGCACCACGTTCGAGCAGATCCTGACCGGCAACGGCGGCAAGGTCGACGGCGTCGCCGTCGCGAACGACGGCATGGCCGGTTCGATCATCACGGTGCTCAGCAAGTACGGCCTCAACGGCAGGGTCCCGGTCACGGGGCAGGACGCCACCGCCGACGGGCTCGCCGCGATCCTGCGCGGCGACCAGTACATGACGGTGTTCAAACCGATCCAGGAGGAGGCCGACGCCGCCGCGAAGTTGGCCGGCGCGCTGGCCAGGGGCGACACCGCGGCCGCCGACGCCGTCGCGACGCAGACGGTGAACGACCCGGAGGGCGACCGGGACGTCAAGTCCGTGCTGCTCACCCCGCAGCTGATCACCAAGGGCAACGTCAAGACGGTCACCGACGCCGGCTACATCGAGCCCGCCGAGATCTGCGACGGCCCGAACGCCGCGGTCTGCGGCGAGCTCGGCATCCAGTAGCAGCCACCTCCGGCCGTGGCGGGACGACCTCCCGCCACGGCCGGGCCCTACCGGAGGGACGGCCATGGCCGAACCGATCCTGACCCTGCGCCGGGTGTCCAAGAACTTCGGCGCGGTGCGGGTCCTGCACGACGTCGACCTCACCGTCCGCGCCGGCGAGGTCACCGCACTCGTCGGTGACAACGGCGCAGGCAAGTCCACCCTGGTCAAGTGCGTCGCGGGCATCCACCCGATCGACGGCGGTGAGATCGTCTTCGACGGTGCGCCGGTGACGCTCGGCGCGCCCGCGGACGCCGCCCGGCTCGGCATCGAGGTCGTCTACCAGGACCTCGCGCTGGCCGACAATCTCGACATCGTCCAGAACATGTTCCTGGGCCGCGAGCGCGGCCGGCCCTGGATGCTCGACGAGGGCTCGATGGAGCAGGCGGCGCGCGACACGCTCGCGTCGCTCTCGGTCCGGACCGTCACCTCGGTGCGGACCCCGGTGGCCTCACTGTCCGGCGGGCAGCGGCAGACCGTCGCCATCGCCAAGTCGGTGCTCTGGGACTCCCGGGTCGTCCTGCTCGACGAGCCGACCGCGGCGCTCGGCGTCGCGCAGACCCGCCAGGTGCTCGACCTCGTCCGGCGGCTGGCCGAGCAGGGCCTCGCCGTCCTGCTGATCAGCCACAACATGGCCGACGTCTTCGAGGTCTCGGACCGGATCGCCTGCCTCTATCTCGGCCGCATGGTCGCCGAGGTGCCGACCCGCGACGTCACGCACTCGCAGGTCGTCCAGCTGATCACCGCCGGTCGCTCCGGCGAGCTGGGACTGGCCCGGCCCGAGTCGGAGACCGTCTGATGGCGGGCCGCCCCGGCTCCGGACCCGAGCCCGACCCCGTGGAGCCCACCGACGGACCGATCGTGACCGACCGCCGGACCGACCGGGCGGGAGAGCAGGCGGCGCCGGCGAGCGCCGCGCAGCGGACGAACCCCGGCAACCGGGCCGCCGACTTCGGCATCGACACCACCGCGCACACCACCTCCGAGGCGGTCGGGGCCTACCTGAAGGGACTGCGTGCCGGCGAGCTCGGCACGCTGCCGGCGCTGCTCGGCCTGGCCGCGCTGTTCGTGCTGTTCACCGTCCTGGACTCCGGCGGCACCTTCCCGAGCCTGCTCAACCTGGCCAACCTCCTGCAGCAGGGCGCAGGCCCCACGATCATCGCGATGGGCCTGGTGTTCGTGCTGCTCACCGGGGAGATCGACCTCGCGGCGGGCACCGCGTCCGGGCTCGCGGCGGCGCTGATGGCGCTGCACCTGGTGAACGACGGCAACGTTCTCGGCGCCACCGGGACGGTCGTGTTCGTGCTGCTCGTGATCGTGATGCTGGTCGCGGCCGCGCTCGCCGCGCTGGTCCGGGTGTGGGCCGGGACGGTGATCAGCCTGCTCACCGCGGTGCTGCTGGTGGTGGGCGTCCCGGCGACCGCGTGGACGGTGATGGGGCTCGCGATCGGCGCCGGTGTCGTCATCGGCTGCCTCACCGGCTTCCTCGTCGCCCGGGTCGGGATGCCGTCGTTCGTGGTCACCCTGGCCCTGTTCATCACCTGGCAGGGCGTGATCCTGCAGCTGATCGGCGACGGCGGCACCCTCGCCCTGCGCGATCCCCTGATCAACGCGGTGGCCAACGGGAACCTGTCGGTCACCGCGTCCTGGGTACTGTTCGTGGTGGCCGCGGGCGGCTACGCGGCGGTCCAGCTGGTCCGCCAGCGCTCCCGGCTCCGCGCCGGGCTGGTCGCCCGGCCGACCGGGCTGGTACTGATCAAGATTGGGGCGGTGGTGGTGCTGGGCGGGCTCGCCACGTTCGCGCTCGTCCAGAACCGCTCGCCGGGCGTCGTCGCGATCGCCGGCGTGCCCTACGTCGTCCCGATCGTGCTGGTCCTGCTGGTGCTGGGCACCTGGGTGCTCGACCGGACCCGCTTCGGCAGGCACGTCTACGCCGTCGGCGGCAACCGGGAGGCGGCCCGCCGGGCCGGCATCGACGTCGTCCGGATCCGGGCCTCGGTGTTCGTGATCTCGACGGCGTTCGCGGCGATCGGCGCGATCGTCTACTCGTCGAAGATCGGCTCGGTGAACCCGGCCGCCGGCGGTGGCAACACCCTGCTGTTCGCGGTCGGCGCCGCGGTGATCGGCGGGACGTCGCTGTTCGGCGGGCGGGGACGGATCAGCTACGCCGTCATCGGCGGCACCGTGCTGGCCACCGTGCAGAACGGTCTCGGCCTGCTCAAGCAGCCGGCCGCCGTCGTGTTCGTGGTGACCGGCCTGGTGCTGCTGCTGGCCGCGGCGGTCGACGTGCTGTCCCGGCGACGATCGGTGGCCACCGGGCGGTGACCACGACCAACCCCGGTGCCCACTCGGGCACCCGTCCCGACGACGCGCGCCGGCACAACCGGTCGGCCCTGCTGCGCAGGCTGCACGTCGACGGCCCGTGCACCCGCGCCACCCTGGCCGGCGAGCTCGGCCTCAACCGCAGCACGATCAAGTCGGTGGTGGACGGGCTCGCCGAGGCCGGGGTGGTGTCCGAGGCCGTCCCGGCCCGGCGCTCCGGCGCCGGGCGGCCGTCGTTGCTGGTGCTGCCCGACCCGCAGGCGGCCGTGGTGCTCGCCGTCGACATCCGGGTGGACCAGGTCGCGCTGGCGATGGTCGGGATCGGCGGGCAGATCCTCGGCCGGCACAGCTGGAACCTGCACCGCACGACCCGGTTGCCCGGCGAGGTGATCACCCACATGGCCGAGTCGGCCGACCTGTTGCGCGACGAGCTCGGGGTGACCGAGCACGGCGTCGGGGTGTCGGTGCCCGGCGTCGTGCGGCGTGCGGACGGATTCGTGCACGAGGCACCCAACCTGGGGTGGCGCGACGTCGGGCTCGGCACCCGGCTCGCCGGCGTCCTCGGCCGTCCGGTGCAGGTCGCGAACGACGCCGAGCTGGGGGCGCTGGCCGAACACGTGCGCGGGGCCGGCCGGGACGCCGCCGACATGGTCTACGTGTCCGCGGACGTCGGTGTCGGCGGCGGGGTGATCTCCGGCGGGCGTCCGCTGCGCGGCACCGGCGGCTACGTCGGCGAGCTCGGTCACCTGCTGGTCCGCCCGGACGGGCGGGAGTGCTTCTGCGGTGCGCAGGGTTGCTGGGAGACCGAGGTCGGCGAGCCGGCGCTGTGCCGGGCGCTCGACCTGCCCGAGGACACCCCGCGCGGGGTGCTGGTCGCCGAGCTGCGCGCGCTGGCCGCGGTGCCCGGTCGCGCCGAGGAGCTGCTCGGCGACTACGCCGGGTGGATGGCGGCCGGGCTGGTGACCGTGGTGAACATGCTGGCGCCCGAGCTCGTCGTGCTCGGTGACCTGTTCGGTGCCCTGCCCCCGACGGTGGTCGACCGGGTCCGTGCCCAGGTCGAGCGGCGCAGCCTGGTCAGCCGCGCCGTCGGCGGCACCCGGGTCGCGGTGTCCCCGCTCGGCCGCGACGGCGCCCTGGTCGGCGCGGCCGAGCTGGCGTTCGAACCGGTGCTCGGGGCCGTCTGAGCGGGTCGCTCAGTCCAGCCGGGACGCCAGCTCGGGCAGGGTCCTGACGGTGAAGGTCGGCGCCGTGAGGTGGCCGGGCCACGGCTCGTCGTGCCGGTCGAGCCAGGCCGTCGCCATCCCGACCCGCTGCGCGCCGTGCAGGTCCCACGGGTGCACCGCGACCAGCACCGCCTCGGACGGCTCGATCCCGCAGACGTGCAGCGCGTGCTCGTAGGCGGCGGGAGCGGGCTTCCAGATCCCGGCGTCCTCGACCGAGAGGACGGCGTCGAACTCGTCGCGCAGCCCGTGCTCGCCGAGCAGCCGTTCGGCGACGCCGGCGGCGCCGTTGGACAGCGTTACCAGCCGCAGCCCGGCCGCGCGCAGCGCCGCGACGCCGGCGTGCACGTCCGGGTGCACCGGCAGCGCGAGGAAACCGTCCAGGACCTGCCGCGCGCCGTCGTCCGGATCGGCGCCGGAGCCGTGCCGGCGCAGCAGCTGCGCCGCGGTCTCCCGGCCGATCTCGGCGAAGGTCCGCAGCTCGCCGCCGGCGGCCAGCGCGATGCCCTCGCGCAGCGTGCTCGCGAACCAGTACGGGGCCACCCACTCGGGGGCGCCGAGGCCGGTGAACCGCTCGGACAGCGGGGTCAGGTCGGACAGCGTCTCGTTGACGTCGAACACCACGGTCGTGATCGCCATCCGCCTACCCTGGCGGGTGTGGGAGCTCCGCGCACGCTGATCGTCCTCGGCGGCACGACCGAGGGCCGGGCGGCCGCCGCGGCACTCGCCGGACGGCCGGGGGTGCGGGTGGTGTCGTCGCTGGCCGGGGCGGTGCGCGCACCGTCACTGCCGGACGGCGAGGTGCGGGTCGGCGGGTTCGGCGGGGCCGAGGGGCTGGCCGCGTACCTGTGCGCGGAGCGGGTGGCGGGAGTGCTGGACGCGACCCACCCGTTCGCGGCCGGGATGACCGCGAACGCGGCCGCCGCCTGCGCGGCGGCCGGCGTTCCGCTGGTGGTGCTGCGCCGGCCGGGCTGGACGGCCGGGCCGGGGGACCGCTGGCACCGGGTCGGCTCGGTCGCCGCCGCCGCCGCGGCGCTCCCGGCCCTGCTGCCCGGCGACGGTCGGGTCCTGCTGACGACCGGGCGCGGCGGGCTGGCCCGGTTCGCCGGCGTCGACGCCGCGTTCTGGATCCGCTCGGTCGACCCGCCGGACCCGCCGCTGCCTGCCCGGCACACCCTGCTGCTCGACCGCGGCCCCTTCGACCTCGATGCCGAGCGCGCCCTGCTCGACGGTGTGCGCCCGCACGTGCTGGTCACCAAGGACTCCGGCGGGACCGCGACCGCGCCGAAGCTCACCGCGGCCCGGGAGCGCGGGGTGCCGGTCGTGCTGGTGGACCGCCCGCCGCTGCCCGGCGGCGTGCCCGCCGTGTGCACCGTGGACGACGCCGTGGCCCGCCTCCTCGAGTGAGCCCGGCCTCGGGTTCGACGGCCCGGCACCCCGGCGCTCCGGATGTCCCGAGGGTGCCCCTCGGAGCGGCGCGGGCGGCGTGCGCGGCGACGGTGCTCGTCGCACCTCCGATATCCTCGCAGGACGAGTGAAAGGGGTGGCCGGTGGTCGCAGCGGTGCTGTTCGACATGGACGGGACGCTCGTCGAGTCCGACGCTGCGGTGGCCCGCTCCTGGTCGGCGTGGGCCCGCGAGTACGGGGTGCCGGCGGAGGCGCTGGACGCGGTCGCGCACGGGGTCCCGGCGGACGGCACGATCCGGTTGCTGCGCCCGGACCTGACCGGTGCCGAGCTGGACGCGGCCGCCGCGCGCCAACTGGCGCTGCAGTACGACGACCTGCACGACGTCACCGCGCTGCCCGGCGCGCACGACCTGCTCGCCGCGCTCACCGCGGCCGGGGTGCCATGGGCCGTGGTGACCAGCGCCGACCGGCGGCTGGCCCGGGCCCGGCTGGCCGCGGCCGGCATCGATCCTCCGGTGCTGGTGGCCCGGGACGACATCGCCCGCGGCAAGCCGGACCCCGAGGGCTACCGGGCTGCCGCGACCGCGCTCGGGGTGTCGCCGGGGGAGTGCCTGGTCGTCGAGGACGCCGAGGCCGGCCTCGCCGCGGGCCGCGCCGCCGGGGCCCGCACCGCGGCGCTGCGCGGACTGGACGGCGACGTGCGCCCGGCCGACCTGACCGCGCTGGCCGGGCTGCTCGGCCTCACCGTCCCGGCCCGCTGAGCAGGGCTTTCCACCCGGCGCCCGAGCCCGGCCGGCGGAGCAGCACATCTCGACCGGTCGCCGTCCCGGCCGGCCGGGCGGCGCGGGTCAGCCGGTCGTCGTCCCGGAGCCGTAGTGGCGGGGGGTGAACACGACCGGTGCGCCGCCGCGCTCGACGACCCGGGTGGTCGACGATCCGACGATCACCAGCGTGCGCATGTCCACCAGCTCCGGATCCAGCTCGCCCAGCGTGGTGACGGTGATCCGCTCGCCCGCGCCGCCGACGTCGCGGCCCAGCACCACCGGGGTCTCCGGCGCGCGGTGCTCGAGCAGCACGTCGCGGGCCGCGCCGACCTGCCACGGACGGGCCTTCGACCGCGGGTTGTAGATCGCGATCGCCAGGTCCGCGGCGGCCGCGGCGGCCAGCCGTCCGGCGACGACGTCCCAGGGCTTGAGCCGGTCGGACAGCGAGATCAGCGCGTGGTCGTGGCCCAGCGGGGCGCCCACCGACGCCGACACCGCCTGCGCCGCGGAGAGCCCGGGCAGCACTCGGACCGTGACGTCGCGGTACTTGGGCTCGGCCGCGACCTCCAGCACGGCGGTGGCCATCGCGAACACGCCGGGGTCACCGGCCGAGACGACCGCGACCCGGCGGCCGGACGCGGCCAGCTCGAGCGCGTGTGCGGACCGCTCGGACTCCACGCGGTTGTCCGAGGCGTGCCGGGTCTGGCGCGGGTTCGGCGGGACCCGGTCCAGGTAGGGCCCGTAGCCGACGAGGTCGTCGGCCTCGGCGAGCGCGGCGGCGACCTGCGGGGTCAGCCAGTCCCGCCCGGCCGGACCGGTCCCGACGACCACGACCTCGCCCGGGCCGCGGACACCGCCCTCGCCCGCGCCGGGGACGCCGCCCTCGACCGGGTCGCCCGGCGGCAGGACGCGGCGCTCGGCGTCCGGCACCGAGGACGCGACCTCGCCGGGGACCAGCGCGATCGCGAAGTAGGGCACCTCGCCCGGGTCGACCTCGGCGATCGCCCCGGTCCGCTGGTCCGGCATGGTGGCGCGCTCGACGTACCGGGCCCGGTCCAGCTTCCCGGAATCGGTCAGGGCGTCGCGCACGGCGCCGAAGGTGCGGCCGAGCTTCATCACCGCGGCCGAGTCGGTGTCGGCCAGCCGGCGGGCCAGCTCGTCGCGCGGCAGCGTCCCGGGCAGCACGGTGAGCACCTCGTCCCGCTCCACCAGCGGCCTGCCCAGCGCGGCCGACGCGGCACTGATCGAGGTGACGCCGGGGACGACCTCGGTGCGGTAGCGGCCGGCCAGCCGCTTGTGCATGTGCATGTAGGAGCCGTAGAAGAGCGGATCGCCCTCGGCGAGCAGGACGACGTCGCGCCCGGCGTCCAGGTGCGCCGCGAGCCGGGCGGCGGCCTCGGCGTAGAAGTCGTCGATCGCGCCCTGATAGCCGCCGGGATGGTCGGTGGCCTCGGTGGTGACCGGGTAGACCAGCGCCTCCTCGATCGCGGTGCCGGACAGGTGCGGTTCGGCGATCCGCCGCGCGATCGAGCGGCCGTGCCGGGCGGAGTGGTAGGCGAGCACGTCGGCGTCCCGGACCAGGCGGGCCGCCTTGATGGTGGTCAGTTCCGGGTCGCCGGGGCCGAGCCCGACGCCGTACAGGGTGCCCGCAGTGCTGTCCGGCCCCTCCGCGGGACCACGTACGTCGGGGCTCACGCGATGATCTCCTGCTCGTGGGCCAGCGCGTTCAGCGCCGCCGCGGTGATCGCCGAGCCGCCGCGCCGGCCGTGCACGACCAGGTACTCCAGGTCGGTGCGCGCGGCGAGGGCCTGCTTGGACTCGGCGGCGCCGATGAAACCGACCGGGATGCCCAGGACCGCGGCCGGTCGCGGGGCACCCCGGTCGATCAGGTCGAGCAGGTGGAACAGCCCCGTCGGGGCGTTGCCGATCGCGACCACCGCACCCTCGAACCGGTCCGCGAGCAGTTCCAGCGCCGCGGCCGAGCGCGTGTTGCCGATGCGCGCCGCGAGCTCGGGGACCCGCGGGTCGCGCAGCAGGCACAGCACCTCGTTGCCGGCGGGCAGCCGGGCCGCGGTCACGCCGGAGGCGACCATCGTCGCGTCGCAGAGGATCGGTCCGCCGTCCTTCAGCGCCCGGCGCGCGCTCTCGACGACGCCGTCCGACGCGGCGATGTCGGCCGGCAGGTCCACCTGCCCGCAGGCGTGGATCATGCGGACGGCGACGTCGGCCATACCCGGCGGCAGCCCGCACAGGTCGGCCTCGGCGCGGATCGTCGCGAACGAGCGCCGGTAGATCTCGGCGCCGTCGGTGATGTAGTCGTACCCGCTCATCGCACTCCCTCGCTGCGCTCGGTCGGCGCTGCGCGCAGGCGCTGTGTCGATGATGCGCTCGCAAGCTCGCTCAGCGGTGCTCCTCGGTCGGTTCCGGAAGGTCGGTCGGTGCCGGCAGGCCCCGCGCCAGACCGTCGATCTCGTAGGACGCCGGGCCGGTGGCGACGGCGTCGGCGTGTGGGGTGTGCGGGGCGCCGCAGCGACGGGCGCAGCCGGCGACGTGCACGGCCCGCTCGGTGCCGAGCCGGATCAGCTCCCGGGCGTGCCCGCGGACGTCGGACAGCGACTTCGCGCACCCCGGTGCGCCGGCGCACGCGCTGACCCGCAGCGCGGGATGAGCCGGGTCGACGACGAGGCCCGCGTCCCGCAGCACGCCGAGCACGCTCGACGGGTGGTGCGGCGCCGGCAGGACGAGCGTCCGCCACGGCGTGACCAGTAGTTCCGGGGCGAGGTCGGCGAGCGTGCGCACCTGCGCCGACGACAGCTCACCCAGTACCGGCGCCGCTCCCACCGCGGCGCCGTCCAGCGTCCCCACCGCCGGACCGGCTCGCCCGGCGCCCAGCGTTGCGCGATCGTCGTCCGGATCGCCGTTCGGCAACGCTCGACCGGCCGCGGATGCGTCGGCGGGGGCGGATCGGGACGCTCGGTCCCGGAGGGCGGTGGCGATCCTCGCGGCGGCGTCCGGGAGCTCCGCGGCGCGCCAGGCGCGGGCGTCCGGGTCCGCGGCGTGCTCGTCCCGCAGCGCCACGAACACCTCGGCGGCGTCGAGCAGCAGGCCGGGCGCACCGGCCGGCGAGCAGGTCAGGCCGGTGCCGGTGCCGGTCACCCGCAGCTCGCCGCCGGTGGCAGAGCCGGCGACCCAGGACAGGTCGGGGCGCTCGCCGGCGACGTCACCGCGGCCGTCGTCGAGGGCGATCAGGAACCTGCCGGGCAGGCCGGCGAGCGCCGGGCGGGCACAGAGGCCGACGTCGAGCAGGGCGGCGAGACCGCGGACGTCGGCGAGCCCGCCGGTGATGCCGGACAGCGGGGAGGCCAGCACGTTGCGGACCCGCTCGTGGGTGGTCGAGGGCAGCAGCCCGGCCGCGGCGAGCCGGGCCACCGGGCGCGGGTCGCCCGGGTCCAGGCCGCGCAGCTGCAGGTTGCCGCGCGAGGTCAGGTGGACCGCGCCGTCGCCGGCGGCGTCGGCCAGCTCGGCGACCGCCCGGAACGGGTCCGCGCCGACGACCCCGCCGGGCAGCCGGACCCGGGCCAGCGCACCGTCCGCCGCGAGGTGCGGCGACACGACGCCGGGGCAGGCGTCGGTGCGGGTGCGGGCGGGCGTCGGCACGACCGTCACTCTAGGCGGCGTCGATCGTGATCCGGCCCGCCCGGACGCGGCGGGATCGGTCACACGGCGCGGACCGGCCCGACCGCACGGCCGGCGCCCCGCGCAGGCGCCCGGTGCGCCGAGCTGCCGGCCGCCGGAGCGGCGTTCGCGTCGGCCGCGTACCCGGCGTCGGCCTGTAGGTGTCGGCCAGCGCACCGCCCGCCTCGGGACGGGCGCGGAGGTCGCCGAACGGCACGTGACTGCTCTTCGATCATCCTGGGCTCAGGGGGCGTCGGGCAGGTACCGGCGAGCCGCGGAGAAGTCCGTGCGGACCGGGGTGAGCCGGACCGGCGTCGCGGCGTCGAACGCCTCGATCATGGTCCCGTCCCCGGCGTACAGCGCGACGTGCGTGGCAGGGGAGCCCCAGAACAGCAGGTCGCCGGGCTGCAGCGCGTCCCGGTCGACCGGACGCCCGCCGCGGGCCTGGTCCGAGGCGTCCCGGCCGATCGTGACGCCGTGCAGGGCGTGCACGAGCCCGGTCAGCCCCGAGCAGTCCGGGCCGAACCCGGACCGCCCGCCCCACAGGTAGGGCCGGTCCAGGAACAGCCGCGCGGTCCGCACCAGGTCCGGGCCGGTGGGCGCGGCCGCGTCGCCGACCCGGACGTGCCCGGCGTCGGTCCAGGCGGTCCCGCCCTCGGGCAGCGCGAGCTGCACCGACTCGCCCCCGCCGGCCAGGACCGGGAGCCGGGTCCCGGCGCTGACCTCCCGCAGCCGCTCGGTGCGCGCGGTGTCGCGGTGCAGCCAAGTAGTGGCGACACCGTCGACGGTCCCCGCGGGCAGCGTCGCGGCCAGCCCGGCGAAGGTGGCGGAGTCGGTGAGCTGGGCCTGGGGGATCCATCCGGGGTAGCCGCGGTCGTCCTTGCCGCTGGGCTGGTCCGGGACCGCGACCCGCGCCCACCCGTCCTGCCGCTCGAGCACCCGTACCGGGGCGCCGTAGAGGACCTGGGTCTGGGTGCGGGACGCCGTCGTCAGCTCGCGGCGGTCGGCCACCGTCATCGCCGAGAGCCAGCCCGCCGGGTCGGCCGGGGAGCTCACGGCCGCCCGGTCCTGCGCGCGCGGGCTGGTCGGCGAGGTCCAGACGGTCGCGACCGAGACGTCGACGTGGGCCCGGTCGGCCGCCGGGAGCTCCGGCCCGGCGTGCGCGACGGACAGCGGCAGGCCGGCGGTGACACCGCAGGCGAGCAGCAGTGCGGTCACCCGGCGCAGCGCGCGGAGCGGTGAGGGCGGACGCACGGGCACGGGGGCTCCTCCGCTGGCCGGGATGGTGCGCCGCCAGGCTGCGGGCGCACCGCGCGTCCCGCCCGCAGGCACACCGGCGGGCCCCCCGGTCGGGGGTGGACGGTCATCCGGGCCGGTGACGGAGCGGGCCCGCGTCGGGGGAGACCGGGTCCGCGGACCGGCCGCTGCGGCGGTCCCACTCCGCCCGGACGTCGTCGCCGGTCGGGCGGGTCAGCAGCGACACGACGACGAACGCGACCAGCCCGGACCCGATGCCGGCGAACACCGGCTCGTTGGCGTAGAGGTCGCCGAGCGCGAGCATCGTGGCCAGCGTCGCCACGGTGCCGGCGGCCATCGCGGCGAGCGCCCCGGCCCGGGTGGCGCGCCGCCACACCAGCCCGCCGATGATCGGCACCAGCAGGCCGCCGACGAGGATGCCGTAGGCGAGGGTGAGTGCGGCGACGACGTCCTGCAGCAGGCCGGAGAGCACGATCACCACGACGCCGAACCCCGCGACCGCCCAGCGGTTCCCGGCCAGCTCGTCGTCGGAGCCGGACGTCGGCCGGAACCGGCCCAGCAGGTCCTGCTTGAACACCGTCGCCGTCGCCAGCAACGCGCCGCTGGAGGTCGACATGACCGCGGACAGCGCCGCGGCGAGCACCAGCCCGGCCGCGACGGGCGGCATCGCCGCGTCGACGATCGCGGCGAACGCGTCGTCCCGCTCGGCCAGTCCGGGCACGATGACCTGGGCGGCGGTCCCGATCAGCGCGCCGGCGACGCCGTAGGCCAGGCAGTAGACGCCCGCACCGACGCCGGCCCAGCGCGCGACACCGGGGGAGCGGGCGGTGAACACGCGCTGCCAGATGTCCTGCCCGATGAGCAGGCCGAAGCCGTAGGTCACGAAGTAGGTGAGGATCGTGCCGCCCCCGATGGAGGTGAGCGACAGCGCGTCGGCCGGGACCGCCGCGGCCAGGCCGTCCCAGCCGCCTGCCCGCCACAGCACCACGGGCAACAGCACCAGGAAGATCCCGATCGTCTGGATCAGGAACTGGACGAAGTCGGTGAGCGTCACCGACCACATCCCGCCCAGGGTCGAGTAGATGACGACCACGATCCCGCCGACCACGATCGCGGGCACCCGGCCGATGTCCAGCAGCACGCCGAAGATCGTCGCGTAGGCGATCGTCGAGGTCACCGAGAGCATCAGCGTGTAGGCCCACATGACGACGCCGGCCGGCGCGCCGAGGCCGGTGCCGTAGCGCAGCTCCAGCATCTGACCGACGGTGAACACCCCGAGCCGCTGGATCCGGGCGGAGACCAGCGACGACAGCACCAGGATCCCGCTGCCGATCGCGACGACCAGCCACATCCCGGAGATGCCGTACTCGTAGCCCAGCCCGACCCCGCCGATGGTGGAGGCCCCGCCGAGGACGACCGCGGCCATCGTCCCGGAGTACAGCCACGGCCCGAGCCGGCGTCCCGCGACGAGGAAGTCGCTGCGGTCACGGGTACGGCGGCGCCCCCAGAACCCGAAGGCGATCATGGCGGCGAGGTAGAGGACGACGACGGTGACGTCCACGGCTCAGCCCTCCGAACGGTTGGCGGCGAGCACGGACAGCAGCTCGTACGCGACGTGCGCGGCCGCGATGCCGGTGACCTCCGCGTGGTCGTAGGCCGGGGCGACCTCGACGACGTCGGCGCCGACGACGTCGGTGCCGACCAGCGCGCGCAGCACGTGCAGCAGTTCCCGACTGGTCAACCCCCCGGCCTCCGGCGTCCCGGTGCCGGGGGCGTGCGCGGGATCGAGGACGTCGATGTCGACCGAGACGTACACCGGCCCGGTACCCACCCGCTGCCGCATCCGCTCGACGACGGCCGGTAGCCCGTCGGTCTGGAACGCGTCGGTGTGGATCACCTGGAAGCCCAGGACCTCGTCGTTCGTCAGGTCCTGCTCGGAGTAGAGCGGCCCGCGGATGCCGACGTGCAGGCAGCGTGCCGGATCGAGGAGTCCCTCCTCGGCGGCGTTGCGGAACGGCGTCCCGTGGGTGATGTCGGCGCCGAAGTAGGTGTCCCAGGTGTCGAGGTGCGCGTCGAAGTGGACGACACCGACGGGGCCGTGCGTGCGCGCCACCGAGCGGAGCAGGGGCAGTGCGACCGTGTGGTCGCCGCCCAGGGCGAGCAGCGTCGTCCCGTCCGCGCGCAGCCGGTCGGCGGTCTCCTCGATCGTCCGGACCGCCTCGGCGATGTCGAACGGGTTGATGCCGAGGTCGCCGGCGTCGGCGACCTGCTGCGCCGCGAACGGCGCCGCCCCCAGCGGCGGGTGGTAGGGCCGCAGCAGCTTCGACGACGCCCGCACGTGCGCGGGCCCGAACCGCGCGCCCGGCCGGTAGGAGACCCCGGAGTCGAACGGCAACCCCAGTACCGCGACGTCCGCACGGTCGACCTCGTCGAGACGGGGTAGGCGGGCGAACGTGGCGGGACCGGCGAAACGGGGGACGGTGCTGGCGTCGACCGGGCCGACGGGCATGGGGACCTCCTTGTGCGGTTCGGCACACCGTCCTCCCCACCTGCCGCCGGAAGAAGTGACAGAACGTCGAACTCGTCGCAATCATGTTCGACATGACGTCCATGCCGCCCGACGGCGTGACCCTGCGGGCCCTGCTGGCCGACCCGGCGCTGCGGCTGGGTCGTGAGGCGGTCGACGACGCGGACCTCGACGTGTCCGTCGCCGCCGCGGCGGTGTCCGAGCTCGTGGAGCCGGGCGGCTGGCTGCAGGGTGGCGAGCTGCTGCTGACCGTCGGGTTCCTGCTGCCCGCCGACGTCGACGGCCTGACGGCCTACGCCCGGCACCTGCGCGCGCACGGCGTCGTCGCGCTCGGGATCGGGCTCGGCGCCGACCTGCCGCACCGGCGCACCCCGCCGGCGCTGGTCACCGCGACGCGGCGGGCCGGACTGCCGCTGCTGTCGGTGCCCGACGGGGTGCCGTTCATCGCCGTCACCAAGGCGGTGTTCGCCCACCGCCACGCGGCCGAGCGGGCGCGGTTGCAGTGGGCGCTGCGCACCCGGCGGGCACTGACCGCGGCTGCCGTCGCGCCGGGCGGGGCGGAGGCGGTGCTGGCCGCGCACGCCGGGGCGACCGGCCGGGCCGGGGTCGTGGTGGACCTGCTGGGACGGGTGCTGGCCGCCGCACCGGTCGAGGGTGCGGCCGAGCTGGCCGGGGAGCTGGCGACGACCGTCGCGGACGTGCGTGGGCAGGGCCTGCTCGGCGCAGCGGTCGAGGTGACGCCCGCGCCGCCGGGCGAGGCGCGCCGCCGGGAGGTCCACCCGCTCGGCGCGCGCCGGATCCGCGCCCTGCTGCTGATCGACGGCCCGGCCGGCGCTCCCGCTCACCAGGTCACCGGGGACCTGGTCTCGTTGCTGTCGCTGGAGCTCGAACGCCGGTTCGGCCTGGACTCCGCGGCTCGTCGGGACCGGGCACGGCTGCTCGCCGCCCTGGACCGCGGCGTGGTCGACGACGACGTCGCCGGACGCCGGCTCGCCGCCGCGGGAGTGCCGGAGACGGCGTTGCGGGCCGCCGTCGTCGCGGCGCCGCGCCCGGACGAGCTCGCCGCCGATCTGGCCGCGGTGTTGCCGGACGCGCTGGTCCGGGTCGCCCCCGGAGCGGAGGGCTCCGACGGGCCGGACGACGCGGCCGGGCGGGTGGAGCTGGCGGTGCCGGCGTCGGTGGACCTGGAGGCGGTCCTCGGTGCGTTCTCCGCGCAGCGGCCTGCCGGGATCGGCATCGCCGTCCGGCCCGGCGCCCTTGCGGTGTCGCTGCGGCAGGCACGCTCGGCGCTGCCCGTGGCCCGGCTGACCGGACGCCCCGCGCACGCCGACGACGTCGCCTCCAGCCGGATGCTGCTCGCCCTGCTCGACCGCGACCGGCTACGGGGGTTCGCCGACGCCGTCCTCGGTCCGTTCGACGCCGATCCGCGCGGCGCGGAGCTCGTGCGCGCGGTCGCCGCGTTCGTCGAGCACAACGGGCACTGGGCGGCGACCGCGTCGGGGCTGGGCGTGCACCGGCACACCGTGCGGAACCGGATCGAGGCCGCGGAGCGGATCAGCGGCCGGCGGCTGGACTCGGCTCAGGACCGGCACGAGCTGTGGCTGGCGCTGCGCGCCCGCGACCTCGGCCGGGCCGGCGACGGCGGCTGAGCCCGCCGGGCCGGGCGTGTGGATCACCACCGGAGGCGCGGCCTTGCTTGACGGGACACGAGCCCGCCCGTGAAGGTGAGCCCACAACCGAAGACGGCGGGCGGGAATGCAGGAAGCCGGTGCGAGTCCGGCGCGGTCCCGCCACTGTGACCCGCGCTCCGTCCCCGGCGCCGCGGACAGCCAGACACTGTCACCGCTCGCCGCGCCCGCCCGCACGCCGCCCGGCGCGCGGGCCCACCTGCTCCCGGGACGAGGATCCCGAGGAAGGTCCGGATGATGACGCCCGCCCGCACCGGGGGCACCCGGTGATCCTGCTCCTGTCCACCTCGGACACCGACCTGCTCTCAGCCCGGTCCTCGGGTGCCGACTACCGGCTCGCGAACCCGAACCGGGTGACGCGCGACGAGCTGGCCGAGATGGCCGACGCGGCCGACGTCGTCGTCGTCCGGGTGCTCGGCGGCTACCGGTACTTCGAGGAGGGCCTGGACCTGCTGCGGGCCCGGCCCACCCCGCTGGTCTGCCTGGGCGGCGAGATGGCCCCGGACGCCGAGATGATGGAGCTGTCCAGCACCCCGGCCGGGATCGCCGCGGAGGCGCACACCTACCTCGCGCAGGGCGGCACCGAGAACCTGGCGCAGCTGCACGCGTTCCTCTCCGACACCGTGCTGCTCACCGGCGAAGGCTTCGCGCCGCCGGTCGAGCTGCCCGAGTGGGGCGTCCTCGAGCGGCGCGCCGTCGAGCACGACGGCGGATACGTCGCGGTGCTCTTCTACCGCGCCCAGTACCTGGCCGGGAACACCACCTACGTCGAGGCGCTCTGCGACGCGATCGAGGCCAAGGGCGCCCGTCCGCTCCCGATCTGGTGCGCGTCGCTGCGTCAGGCCCCGGCGGCGATGCTCGACGAGCTGCGGCAGGCCGACGCCATGGTCGTCACCGTGCTCGCCGCCGGCGGTACCAAGCCTGCGTCCGCGCAGGCCGGGGGCGAGGACGAGGAGTGGGACGTCGCCGCGCTCGCCGCGCTGGACGTCCCGATCCTGCAGGGGCTGTGCCTGACGTCGTCGCGTGCCTCCTGGGAGGAGAACGACGACGGGCTGTCCCCGCTGGACGTCGCCACCCAGGTCGCCGTCCCCGAGTTCGACGGCCGGCTGATCACGGTCCCGTTCTCGTTCAAGGAGACCGACGACGACGGTCTGTCGATCTACGTGCCGGACGCCGAGCGGGCCGCCCGGGTCGCCGGGATCGCGGTCAACCACGCGACCCTGCGGCGGGTCCCGAACGCGGACAAGAAGATCGTGCTGATGCTGTCGGCGTACCCGACCAAGCACGCGCGGATCGGCAACGCGGTCGGGCTGGACACCCCGGCGTCGGCGATCGCGCTGATCCGGGCGTTGGCGGCGGCCGGATACGACACGGGAGACTTCCCGGGCGTCGAGGCCGGTGACGGCGACGCGCTGATGCATGCCCTGATCGAGGCCGGTGGGCAGGACCCGGACTGGCTGTCCGAGACCCAGCTCGCCGGGAACCCGATCCGGATCTCCGGCTCGGTGTACCGGTCGTGGTTCGAGACCCTCCCGCAGGACTTCCGTGCGGGGGTGGAGGAGCACTGGGGTGCGGCGCCGGGCGAGCACTACGTGTCGGACGGCGACATCGTCGTCGCGGCGCTGCGCAGCGGCAACGTGACGCTGATGGTGCAGCCGCCGCGCGGGTTCGGCGAGAACCCGGTCGCGATCTACCACGACCCGGACCTGCCGCCGTCGCACCACTACCTGGCGGCCTACCGCTGGCTGGCCGCGCCGGCGGCGGACGGCGGGTTCGGCGCGCACGCGATCGTGCACATCGGCAAGCACGGCAACCTGGAGTGGCTGCCCGGCAAGACGCTGGGGATGTCGGCGTCCTGCGGGACCGACGCGGTGCTCGGCGACCTGCCGCTGGTCTACCCGTTCCTGGTCAACGACCCGGGTGAGGGCACCCAGGCCAAGCGGCGCGCGCACGCCACCCTGGTCGACCACCTCATCCCGCCGATGGCCCGCGCCGAGAGCTACGGCGACATCGCGCGGCTGGAGCAGCTGCTCGACGAGCACGCCAACATCTCCGCGCTCGACCCGGCCAAGCTGCCCGCGATCCGCCAGCAGATCTGGACGCTGATGACCGCGGCGCAGATGCACAAGGACCTGGGCCTGGAGCAGCGCCCGGACGAGGACGTCTTCGACGACATGCTGCTGCACGTCGACGGCTGGCTGTGCGAGATCAAGGACGTCCAGATCCGGGACGGCCTGCACGTACTCGCGCTGGCGCCGGAGGGGGAGCAGCGGGTCGATCTGGTGCTCGCGATGCTGCGTGCGCGGCAGATGTGGGGCGGCGAGCAGTCGGTGCCGGGCCTGCGCCAGTCGCTCGGACTGGTCGAGGACGGCTCCGAGACCGGGGCCCGCACCGACGGCGTCGAGCGGGTGGCGAGGGCCCTGGTCGCCGGCATGGAGGCGCGCGGCTGGGACGCCGCCGCCGCACCGGACGTCGTCGCCGGGCACCTCGGCGCCCCCGGATCGGGCTCCGGCTCGGCCCCCGGCTCCGGCTCCGGCTCCGGCTCCGGCTCCGAAGGGCACCCTCGGGGCCCCGGCGGAGACGAGGGCGCCCCTCGGGACACCCCGGCGGGGCTCCCCGGCGCGGACCCGGCGGCCGTCGAGACGGTGCTCCGGTTCGCCGCGGACGAGGTCGTCCCCCGGCTCGACGCCACCACCCACGAGCTGGACCGGGTGCTGCACGCCCTCGACGGCGGGTTCATCCCGGCCGGGCCGTCCGGGTCGCCGCTGCGCGGGCTGATCAACGTGCTGCCGACCGGGCGGAACTTCTACTCGGTGGACCCCAAGGCGGTGCCCTCGAAGCTGGCCTGGGAGACCGGGCAGGCGATGGCCGAGTCGCTGGTCGAGCGCTACCGGGCCGACCACGGCGAGTACCCGAGCTCGGTGGGTCTGTCGGTGTGGGGGACCAGCGCCATGCGGACCTCCGGTGACGACGTCGCCGAGGTCTTCGCGCTGCTCGGCGTCCGTCCGGTGTGGGACGACGCGAGCCGCCGCGTCCGGGACCTCGAGGTGATCGACCTGGACGAGCTGGGCCGGCCGCGGATCGACGTCACCGTCCGGATCTCCGGGTTCTTCCGGGACGCGTTCCCGCACGTCCTGGCCCTGCTCGACGACGCCGTCGAGCTGGTCTCCGGACTCGACGAGCCGGCCGAGCAGAACTACGTCCGCGCCCACGTGCTGGCCGACCGGGCGCGGCACGGCGACGAGCGCCGCGCCCGCACCCGGATCTTCGGTTCCAAGCCGGGCACCTACGGCGCGGGCCTGCTGCAGCTGGTCGACTCGCGCGACTGGCGCGGCGACGCCGATCTGGCCGAGGTCTACTCCACCTGGGGTGGCTACGCCTACGGCCGTGGCCTGGACGGCGTCCCGGCCCGCGACGACATGGAGAACGCCTACCGGCGGATCGCCGTCGCGGCGAAGAACATCGACACCCGCGAGCACGACATCGCCGACTCCGACGACTACTACCAGTACCACGGCGGCATGGTCGCCACGGTGCGCGCGCTGACCGGGTCGGCGCCGGAGGCCTACGTCGGCGACTCGACCCGCCCGGAGTCGGTGCGCACCCGCAGCCTGCACGAGGAGACCGCCCGGGTCTTCCGGGCCCGCGTGGTCAACCCGCGCTGGATGGCCGCGATGCGCCGGCACGGCTACAAGGGCGCCTTCGAGATGGCCGCGACCGTCGACTACCTGTTCGGCTGGGACGCCACCACCGGCGTCATCGCCGACTGGCAGTACGAGACGCTGACCTCCGAGTACGTGCTGGATCCGGAGAACCGCAAGTTCCTCACCGACTCCAACCCGTGGGCGCTGCACGGGATGGCCGAGCGGCTGCTCGAAGCGGCCGACCGGGGCCTGTGGGAGTCGCCGGAGACGTCCACACTGGACGCGCTGCGGCAGGCGTACCTGGAGACCGAGGGCGATCTGGAGGACGACGGCTGAGGCCGCTGCCGTCGCCCACGGACCGCGACCCGTGGACGGACGGCCGGCCCCGGGGCCTCGATCCGGGCGACCGCGGATCAGTCGAAGAACTTGCGCCGGCGGATCTCGGCCCGTCGCCGGCGCAGCCGCCAGCCGGCCCGGGTGCGGACGATCTCGTCGTGGTAGTCGCCGGTCACCGGCGACCCGTCGTTCGGGAAGCCGATGAACTTGCTGTGCGCACGCACGGTGCCGTCCGGCTGCTCGTCGAGAGTCGTGTTCGTGGTGACGTGGGCGTACATGTTGCGACCCTTGAAGGTCGCGATGACGTCGTCGGCGCCGTGCAGGTCCCGGCCCCCGGTGGCGCTGCGGTCGAACACGAAGTCCTCGGCGAAGACCTCGTGCGCGCGGTCCCAGTCGTGGTCGTCGACGACGTGGCCGTAGTCGGCCAGCAGCGACCGGATCGCCCAGTGGTCCTCGGGGGTCAGCACGGTCCGGCCCGGCACGGTTCGGAGCCAACAAGCATGACGTGAGTGTGCCCGATCCGGGCTCAGCGGGGCGCCGGCGCCGGAGCGCGCAGGCCGTCCAGGACGAGATCGAGCTGGCGCACCCAGGCGCCGGGGGCCGGGTCGGCGGTGACCTCGGTGATCCGCCCCAGCCCGACCAGCAGCAGCCCGATGTCGTCCGGCGTGACGTCGGCGCGCAGGCTGCCCTCGGCCCGGGCACGGGCGACCAGGTCGGCGATGATCGGGTGCATCCGGCGCCGGCAGGCGTCGAGGTCCGGGGCGTCGTCGGGCGGACCGGCGAAGCGTTCTCGCAACCCCCGGTGGGCGACGTGCCTGGTCAGCGCGTCGACCATGAACTCGCGCAGCCCCGACCACGCGTTCGCGCCGCCGGCCGCGGCCTGCGCGGCCCGGGCCCAGGCCTCCAGGTCGTCGGCCAGCACCTCGTCGAGCAGCGCCTGCTTGGTGGCGAAGTGCCGGTACAGGCTGCCCATGCCGACCCCGGCGCGGCCGGCGATCTCGCGGACGTCGGCGTCGCAGCCGTGGGCGGCGAACGCCTGCGCGGCGGCGGCGAGGATCCGGGCCCGGGTACGTGCGGCGTCCCGGCGTGTCCCCGGCCCGGCCGGTGCGTCGTCGGTGTGCATCCGTGGTCACCTTCCTGCGGAGCGGGTGCTCCGGTCGGATGGTAGCGTCGAGGGAACGGAGCAGGTGCTCCGGATTCGTGGAGGGCGGGTCGCCCGCCGCGAGCGAACCAGTCGACGAGAAAGGACGTGGCGGTGTCGCTGCCCCTGTCGATCCTCGACCTCGCGACGGTGGGCCGGGACGAGTCCGTCGCCGACAGCCTCGCGAACAGCGTGGCCCTGGCCCGGCGCGCGGAGGAGCTGGGCTACCGGCGGGTCTGGTACGCCGAGCACCACAACATCCGCGGCATCGCGTCCTCGGCGACCAGCGTGCTGATCGGCCACGTCGCGGCGCACACCTCGACGATCCGGCTGGGCTCGGGCGGGGTGATGCTGCCCAACCACGCGCCGCTGATGATCGCCGAGCAGTTCGGCACGCTGGAGACGCTGCACCCCGGCCGGATCGACCTGGGCCTGGGGCGCGCCCCGGGTACCGACCAGAACACCCTGCGGGCGCTGCGGCGGGACCCGCGGGCGTCCGAGACCTTCCCGCGGGACGTGCAGGAACTGCAGGGATACCTGGGCGACGAGACCCTGGTCGAGGGGGTCAACGCCATCCCCGGCCGGGGCACGCACGTCCCGCTGCACATCCTGGGCTCCTCGCTGTTCGGCGCGAAGGTCGCCGCCGCGCTCGGGCTGCCGTACGCGTTCGCCTCGCACTTCGCGCCGGACGCGCTGGAGGAGGCGGTCGCGGCCTACCGCGCCGAGTTCCGGCCGTCGGAGCAGTGCAGCGAGCCGTACGTGATCGCGGGCCTGAACGTGATCGCCGCCGACGACGACGCGCAGGCGCAGCGGGAGTTCCAGATCGTCAAGCGGGCCCGGTTGAAGATGCTGATGACCGGGGGACGCACGCTGACCGAGGAGCAGGCCGACCAGGTCCTCGACTCCCCGCAGTCCGCCCCGGTGCACCAGATGGTCAAGTACTCCGCGGTCGGCACCGCCGACACGGTGGGCGCGTACCTCGACGACTTCGCCAAGCTGGCCGACGCCGACGAGCTGATCGTCGCCCACCAGCCGTCCACCCTGGAGGGCAGGCTCCGCTCCGCCGAGCTGCTCGCCGGCGTCCGCGGCTGAGACTCCGCTCGCCGGCGCCGCACCCGCCGGAATCGGCGCTGCTACAGCCGGGCCAGCGCCGCGAGCACCCGCGCGGCATCGGCGCCGAGGGCATCCCGGACCTCCCGCTCCACGGCCGCGACCCGTGGCGCCAACCCGTCGTGCAGCTCCCGGCCCCGGGCGGCGATCAGCACCAGCACCCGACGGCGGTCGATCTCGTCCGGACGCCGGTAGACCAGCCCGCGTTCCACCAGCCGATCGACGATCTTGGTCAGGGTCGGGGCCGGGACCATCACGTGCCCGGCGATCTCCGACATCGGGTGGCCGTCGCCGTCGGCGAGCAGGTCCAGCACCCGCCAGGCGTCCAGACCCGGACCGTGCGGCGGCCGCACCAGCTCGTCGATGCGGCGCTCCACCCGGTGCGCGGCGCGACCGAGCGCGGCCGCTGTGTCCAGGCGTGACTCGGCCGCGGTCTCGAGGCACGGCTCAGCGGCATTCACCCGAGGCCCCTGGGCCTCGGCGTCCGGAGTAGTGACGGGCACGCTGTCATCGTAAACACTGTCGTCTCGAAGCGGTTCGGGGCGGAGGTGACGACGGTGCGCGCCACGCTCGACGTCGCCTTCGTCGTCCCGCGCAGCGGCCCGGCCGGGCTGCTCGGTCCCGCCTGCGAGGCGTGCGGCGACCTGGCCGCGGCCCAGCTGAACTCCGACGGCGGGATGCTCGGGCGGGAGGTCCGGCTGCACCCGGTGGACGGCGGCCGGGCCCCCGCGCGAGTGGCGGCCGATGTGGCCCGGTTGCTGGCGCAGGGCACCGTGGACGCGGTGAGCGGCTGGCACATCTCCGCGGTCCGGCAGGCGATCGCCCCGGTCGTCGCGGGCCGGGTGCCCTATGTCTACGCCCCGCTCTACGAGGGCGGCGAGCGCACGCCCGGCGTGTTCCTGACCGGGGAGACCCCGCAGACCCAGGTGCTGCCCACACTGCGCTGGACGGCTGCCGAGCTCGGCGTCCGGAACTGGTGCGTGGTCGGCAACGACTACGTCTGGCCACGCGGGTCCGCCCGGACGGTGCGCCGGTGGGCGCGCAGCACCCCGGACGTCCGGGTGGTCGACGAGGTGTTCGTCCCGCTCGGGACGGAGTCGTTCGACGCCGTGCTGCGGCGGGTGCGGCGCAGCGGCGCGCAGGGCGTGCTGATGTTCCTGGTCGGCTCGGACGCGGTGCGCTTCAACCGGGCGTTCGCCGCGGCCGGGATGGATCACGGCCGGCTGCGGCTGTCCCCGCTGATGGAGGAGAACATGCTGCTCGCGACCGGTGCCGGGGCGACCCGCGGGCTGTACGCGGCGGCCGGGTTCTTCGAGACCCTCGCGACGGCGTCGGTGCTGGAGTTCTCCGCGCGCTACGCGGCCCGGTTCGGGGTCCGCGCGCCGGTGCCGGGGGCGCTGGCCGAGTCGTGCTACGAGGCGATCACCCTGCTCGGCCGGCTCGCCGCGCGGGCCGGCAGCACCGAGCCGGCCGCCCTGCTCGGGATCGCCGAGCACACCGGCTTCGACGGGCCGCGCGGCGCGGTGTCGCTGCGCGGTGCGCATCTGCGCCAGGACGTCTACCTGGCGCGAGCCGAGGGGCTCGCGTTCGACGTGCTGGCCCGGCTGCCCGGCTCTTGACCGGCGTGCTGTCCGGATGAATAGTTCCATCTGACAGCACTTCGGAGGTGTCCGTGCCCAGCTACGTCCACCGGTGCCCGGCCTGCGGCGAGTTCGAGCAGGTCCGGCCGATGTCCGACTCCGCAGCCGCGGCGTCCTGTCCGGACTGCGGGGCGTCGTCGTCGCGGGTCTTCGGCGCGCCCGGGCTGCGCGCGGTGGATCCCGGCCTGCGGCGCGCGCTGGACGCCTCGGCGGCCACTGCTGACGCGCCGGCCGTCGTGCGGGCGGTGCCGGGCCGGTCCCGGCGCGCCACACCCGTCACCCGGGACCCGCGGCACGCCCGCCTGCCGCGCCCATGAGCCCGCCCGCCCGCCCATGAGCCCGCCCGCCCGTGTCTCTGAGCGATCCCTCCAGACAGGAGTCCCGCCGTGCCCGATGTGGTGTTCACCGTCGACCAGGCGACGTCCATGCGCGACCAGGCCGTCCCCGGCCACAACCGCTGGCACCCGGACATCCCGCCCGCGGTCACCGTCCGTCCGGACTCGACGATCCGTGTGGAATGTCGCGAGTGGACCGACGGACAGATCGGGAACAACGACTCGGCGAACGACGTGCGCGACGTCGACCTGTCCGTCGCACACATGCTCTCCGGGCCGATCGCCGTCGAGGGTGCCGAGCCGGGTGACCTGCTCGTCGTCGACATCCTCGATCTCGGCCCGGTCCCGCAGGAGGTCGGGGACAAGCCCGGCCAGGGCTGGGGCTACACCGGGATCTTCTCGAAGCAGAACGGTGGCGGGTTCCTCACCGACACCTTTCCGGACGCCTACAAGGCGATCTGGGACTTCGCCGGCCAGAAGGCGACGTCGCGGCACGTCCCCGGTGTCTCCTACACCGGGATCACCCACCCCGGCCTGTTCGGGACGGCCCCGTCGCCCGAACTGCTGTCGCGGTGGAACGCCCGCGAGCGCGCGCTGATCGCCACCGACCCGGACCGCGTCCCGGCACTGGCGCTGCCGCCGCTGGAGGAGTCCACACTGGCCGGTACGGCGACCGGCGACGCCGCCGCGGCGATCGCCCGGGACGGCGCGCGCACAGTGCCGGCCCGGGAGAACGGCGGCAATCACGACATCAAGAACTTCACCCGCGGCTCGCGGGTCTTCTACCCGGTGCACGTCCCGGGAGCCCTGTTCTCCGGCGGCGACCTGCACTTCTCCCAGGGGGACGGCGAGATCACCTTCTGCGGCGCCATCGAGATGGGCGGGTTCATCGACTTCCACGTCGACCTGATCAAGGGCGGGATGGCGACCTACGGCGTCACCACCAACCCGATCCTGATGCCGGGCAACGTCGAGCCGCGCTACTCGGAGTTCGTCACGTTCATCGGGATCGGCGTCGACCACACCACCGACACCCAGCTCTACAACGACGCCACCGTCGCCTACCGCAACGCCTGCCTCAACGCCGTCGCCTACCTGGAGAAGTTCGGCTACTCCGGCCCGCAGGCCTACCTGCTGCTCGGGTCGGCGCCGATCGAGGGCCGGGTCTCGGGCGTCGTCGACATCCCGAACGCCTGCTGCTCGCTCTACCTGCCCACCGCGATCTTCGACGACGACATCCGGCCCTCCGCGGCCGGTCCGGTGCGCAGGGATCGGGGCAGCTGCGCGGTGAGCTCGTGACCTACTACGGCCGGGACGTCCCGTACGAGACGTTCGAGATCCCGGACTTCCGGCTCGCGTGTGGACGGACGTTGCGCCCGGCCCGGATCGCCTACCGCACCTACGGCACGCTGAACACCGCCAAGGACAACGCCGTCGTCTACCCGACCTGGTACTCGGGCCGGCACTGGGACAACGAGTGGCTGATCGGGGAGGGCAAGGCGCTCGACCCGGCGCGCTGGTTCGTGATCGTGCCGAACATGCTCGGCAACGGCCTGTCGAGCTCGCCGTCGAACGCGCCACACCCGGACGACGGCCCGTCCTTCCCGGCGATCCGGGTGCTCGACAACGTCAACGCCCAGCACCGCCTGGTCACCGAGCGGTTCGGGATCTCCACGCTGGCCCTGGTGCTGGGCTGGTCGATGGGGGCGGGCCAGACCTACCAGTGGGCGGTCAGCCACCCCGAGATGGTGGCGCGGATGCTGCCGTTCTGCGGATCGCCGCGGACGGCCCCGCACAACCAGGTGTTCCTGGACTCGCTGCGGGCGGCGCTGCAGGCGTCGGTCGGCTTCGACGGCGGCCGCTACCCGGCCGGGAAGTGGCCGGTGCAGGGGCTGCGGGCGTTCGGCCGTATCTACGCGGGGTGGGGGTTCTCCCAGGCGTTCTACCGGGACGAGGTGTGGCGCGAGCTGGGGTACTCCTCGCTGGAGGACTTCGTCGTCGGGTTCTGGGAGGCGTTCTTCCTCGACGGGCGGGACCCGAACAACCTGCTCACGATGCTCGACACCTGGTGGCACGGCGACGTCGGTGCGACGCCCGGGTTCTCCTCCACCGAGGAGGCGCTCGCCTCGATCCGGGCGAAGGCGATCATCATGCCGGCCGAGAAGGACCTCTACTTCCCGCCCGAGGACGAGGCCTGGGCGGTGTCGCACATGACCAACGGGGCCGAGCTGCGGGTCATCCCCGGGGTCTGGGGGCACTTCGCCGGCGGTGGGGAGAACCCGGTCGACACGGCGTTCATCGACGCCGCCGTGCGGGAGCTGCTGGCGGGGCCGGGCGGCGCAGCCGCCCCGCTACGGTGACTCCCATGCAGGAACCCGATGACGTGGACCGGGCGACCGACCTGCTGGCCCGGGCTCGCCGGGTCAGCGTCCTGACCGGGGCCGGGGTGTCCACCGACTCGGGCATCCCGGACTTCCGCGGCCCGCAGGGCGTGTGGACGCGCAACCCGGAGGCCGAGCGGCTGTCCACGTTCCAGGACTACCGCGACGACCCGGAGATCCGCCGCGAGTCCTGGCGGCAGCGGGTCGCGCACCCGGTCTGGTCGGCCCGCCCGGGACCGGCGCACGACGCGCTGGTGTCCCTGGAGCGCTCCGGGCGGCTGCGGGCCCTGCTCACCCAGAACATCGACGAGCTGCACCAGGCCGCGGGATCGGCGCCGGAGCTGGTGGTGGAGCTGCACGGCACCATGCACCACACCGAGTGCCTGTCCTGCGGCGCCCGGGCCCCGATGTCCGAGGCGCTGGAGCGGGTCTCCGGCGGCGAGGTGGACCCGCCGTGCCCGTACTGCGGCGGGATCCTCAAGTCCGCGACGATCTCGTTCGGAGAGGCGCTGGACGCCGACGTGCTGCGCCGGGCCCGGGACGCCGCGATGGACTGCGACGTGCTGCTCGCCGTGGGCACCTCGCTCGGAGTGCATCCGGCGGCCGGCCTGGTCGACGTCGCCGCCTGGGCCGGGGCCGACGTCGTGATCGTCAACGCCGAGCCGACCCCGTACGACGACGTCGCGGCCGTCGTGCTGCGCGGTGGGATCGGCGAGCTCCTGCCGGCGATCGTCGGCGGCACACCCGGCTGAGCCGCCGCCCGCCGCCCCGCAGCAGCCCCCGTAGCAGCCCCGGAGGCCGCCGGGCGGTCAGCGCCGGGAGAGCGGACCCCCGCCGGACCGGATGCGGGTCGTGCTGCGGCGGCTGCGCCAGCGGGTCCCGAACAGGGCGCCTGCCCAGGACACGGTCCGGCCGTGCCGGGATCGGCGGACGCTGCGCCAGATCGGCAGCGGCCCGAGCCTGCGCCGGGTGCGGTGGGTCATGGGTGCCTCCCGTCCGGTCTCGGCCGGTTCGGTGCCGACCGTACGCCGGGTTCGGGGGCGGTGTCCCGAGGTGATCGCGGACCCGGTGTCGATCGGCGCCCTCGACGGCACCGATCGACACCCGGACGACGATCCCCGGCGACAGCTCACCCCGGGACGCGGGTGCGGCCGGCGATCGCGGCCCCGGTGACCGCCAGCACCGCGACCACCGCCAGCAGCACCGGCAGCGCGACGGCGGGGGAGACCAGCAGCACCAGCAGCGCCCCGCCGAGCCCGATGAACGACGCCGTCGCCAGCTGGTCGAGCAGCTGCGCCGACGACGAGTGACGGCCGACGTCGGCGGCGTCCGAGTGCGCCAGGGTGAGGTAGGCGATCGCCGAGAACGCCAGCCCCATGCCCAGCCCGGACAGCCCCCAGAAGCAGATCGCGAGCCACCCCGGGAGCAGCCCCGCCGCGACCGGCAGCAGGCCGAGCTGGCCGGCGGCGATCGTCGCGAACCCGGTGCGCAGCATCGCCGACCGGTCCAGCTCCGGCCGTCTGCCCTGCC
Organism: Pseudonocardia nantongensis; assembly: GCF_046546495.1. NCBI lineage: Bacteria > Bacillati > Actinomycetota > Actinomycetes > Pseudonocardiales > Pseudonocardiaceae > Pseudonocardia > Pseudonocardia nantongensis. The sequence continues at coordinate 118,030 of NZ_JBKGXT010000010.1, forward strand.
ACGCCGCGGCGCCGGACCAGCCCAGCGAGGCCACGACCAGGGGCGTCCCGGCCGCGGCGAGCGACCAGCCGTGGGTGCTGGTCAGCACCAGTGGCAGGTACGAGCCGACGGTGAAGAACGCCCCCGCGACCAGCCCGCGGGCCGCGACCACCGACGCGATCCCGAGCCGCGCCGCGAGCACCCCGCCGGGCAGCAGCCGGCGCAGCGCCGGGACCAGCATCACCAGAGCGAGCGCACCGACGGCCGCGCCGCGGGCGTCGAGGGTCTCGAAGGCCCAGCTCAGCCCGGCGACGCCGAGCGCGGCGGCGAGGGCGGCGAGCACCAGCCCGGTACCGCCCCGGCCGTCCCGCACCCCGGCCGGCGGGCCGAGCGCGCGCACCGCGGGCAGCACCAGCGCCAGCGCGAGCCCGACCAGCGGGAGCAGGCCGAGGAAGACCCAGTGCCAGGACAGCCGCTCGGTCACCAGGCCGGCCAGCGGTGGCCCGGCCAGCGAGGGCAGCACCCACGCCGAGGAGATCAGCCCGAACACCGCGGGCCGCAGCCGCGTCGGGTAGACCTCGGCGACCAGCACGTACACCGCGACCCCGCCGATCCCGGCGCCGAGTCCCTGCAGCACCCGGCCGGCCAGCAGCTGCCCCATCGCATCGGCCGAGCCCGCCACCGCCAGGCCGACGCCGAACACCGCGGGCGCGGCGAGCAGCGGCAGGCGCGGGCCCCGGGCGTCGCACCAGCGGCCGCCGAACGCGGTCCCGAACACGGCCGCGGCCAGGAACAACACGAACGGCCAGGCGTAGCGCGTCACCCCGCCGAGGTCCGCGACGACGGCCGGCATCGCCGTCCCGACGCCCATCGACTCGAACGCGGTCAGGCTGATCAGCAGCAGGATGCCGACCGTCGTCGGGGCCCGGCCCTCGGCCCAGACACCCGGCTGCGTCGCGCGCCCCCCGAGTGTCCCCGCCACGCGGCTCACCCTGCGCCCTGAACCGGGGTGCAGGTCAACCGGTTCCCGATGCTCACGACCGGTGATCGACTGGCACGCTCCGTGTTTGACCTTCCCCCAGCCGGGTATTCGACATCATGACCGACATCACAACGATCGTCGTCGTGGCGGTGGTGGTGATCGTCGTGGCGGCGATCGCCGTGGGCGCCGCGACGATGCTCCGGAAGCGCCATTCGGACCGGCTGCGCGAGCAGTTCGGGCCGGAATACGAGCGCACGATGCGCGACACCGACGACCCGCGGGCCGCGGAGAAGCAGCTCGACCAGCGGCGCAAGCGGCACCGGTCGCTGCGGCTGCGCGACCTCGACCAGCGGGAGAAGGACGGCTACCGGCAGCGCTGGCAGGTGGTCCAGCAGGGATTCGTCGACGACCCGGGCACGGCGGTCCGCGAGGCCGACCGGCTGGTCGCCGACGTGATGGCCGACCGGGGCTACCCGACCGAGGACTTCGAGCAGCGCGCCGAGGACCTCTCGGTCGACTACCCGGTGGTCACCCAGCGGTACCGGGAGGCTCGCGGGATCTCCCGCGAGCACGCCGCGGGCAACGCCGGCACCGAGGATCTCCGGCATGCGGTCACCAGCTACCGGACCCTGGTCGAGGCCCTGCTGGAGGACGACGCCGGCCACGCGTCCGGCGACGGCGACGGGGGCTGGGAGCGAGGTCGGCACGCCCCGGAGCCGGGTGCCGGTCCCACGGCAGGCGGCCGGGCCCCGGCGGGGCCCGCCGCGGCGAACGGCTCGGTGGACGGGCGGACCCGCGAGCTGCCGCCGCAGCAGCCCCCGCCGCAGCAGCCCCCGCCGCAGCAGCCCCCGCCGCAGCAGCCCCCGCCGCAACAGCCCCCGCCGCAACAGGCGCCGCCGCAGCAGCCCCCGCCGCAGCAGCCCCCGCCGGGCCGCGGCGCCGGCCCGACGCACGACGCACGACGGGAGACCAGGACATGAGCGAGGGCAACCGGTCCGGCGGGCGTGCCGCACGCCTGGCCGGCGAGATCAAGGACCGGATCGCCGGGCGTACCGACGAGGAGCGCGACGCCGCGTGGAACCCGGCCGAGGCGGCGACCAACGCCGAGCAGGACGCCGGCGTCCCCGCCCCGGGCGACCGCAGCCCGGGCGGACCCGGCGATCCCGCGCCCTACGACGGCGGCCCGGGCGGACCCGGCGGACCCGCGCCGTACGAGCGCGGCCCGGGTGGTCCCGGCGGACCGGGCGGACCCGGTGACCCGGCCGGGTACGCCGGCGGGCATCCGGTGGACGGCCGGCCGCCACCGCCCGACCCGCGGTTCACCGACGCCGGGGCCCCGCGGACCGGCGGACCGCCCGCGGCTGGCCCGCCGCCCGGCGCACCGGCTCCCGGCGCGGCGCCGGCACCCGGCGGTGACCCGCGCGGCTACTCGATGCCCGAGCGGTCGCCCGGCGGCGCCCCGGCCGACGGCGGGCCCGGCGGAGCGCCACCGCCACCGCCGGCACCGCCACCGCCTGCACCACCGCCACCGCCGTCGGCACCGGGCGCCGGTGACCCGCGCGTCGCGCCATCGCCGGGCGCGGCGCCGATGCCCGGCGGCGACGTCCCCGCCGGGGGCGCCCACCGCCGGCCGGCGGTGGGCGATCCGAGCGGGGCCGCCGGCGGTCCCGCCCCGGCGGGCGGACCGGGAGCCGGGGTCGCGCCGGGCGCCGCGCCCGCGGACGACCGGGGTGCGGGCGGCGGCTCGTCGCTGATCGACCCGGAGCGCGGGCGCTCCTACCAGCAGCGCTGGAACCTGCTCAAGGGCGGATTCGTCGACGAGCCGCGCCGCGCGGTGCACGAGGCCGACCAGCTGGTCGGGGAGGTCCTCGACGAGATGGAGGAGGTGTTCCGCCGGCAGCGCGACGACCTGGAGCAGCAGTTCGCCCGCCAGGACGCCTCCACCGAGGACCTCCGCCAGGCGCTGGGCCGCTACCGCGAGTTCTTCGACCGGCTGCTCTCGCTGTGACACCGGGTGGGCCGGCCCGAGGGGGGCCGGCCCGCCCGTGGCGGGCGCCCGCGTGGCCTCACCCCAGCGGCGGCACGACCGCTTCGATCAGGTGCGGTCCCGGCTCCGCTCCGGCCCACCGCAGCGCGTCGAGCAGGTCCTCGGTCGTCGTCACCCGCCGGGCCGGCACGCCTAGGCCGGTGGCCAGGGAGGTGAAGTCCGGCGTCGGGTCGGAGAGGTCCAGCATCCGGCCGGCACGCCCGGAGTGGGCGGCCTCCCCGGCGCCGGTGCGGGCCAGCTCGACCCGCAGGATCGAGTACGCCGAGTTGTTGATCAGCACGGTCGTCACGTCGAGCCGTTCCCGGGCCTGGGTCCAGAGCGCCTGCAACGTGTAGAGCGCGCTACCGTCCGCCTGCACCGCCACCACCGGCCGGTCCGGTGCGGCCACCGCGGCCCCGGTCGCCACCGGCAGGCCGTCCCCGATCGCGCCCCCGGTCAGCGCCAGCTGGGTGTGCGGCGCGGCCGTCTGCAGGGCCGGGGCGAGCGCGGCGGCCGCGGTCACCGACTCGTCGACGACGATCGCCCGCTCCGGCAGCGTCGCGGCCACCGCGGTGCACAGCGACCGCACGTCCAGCGGGCCCGCCGCGGGCTCCGGTGCGGCGTGCGGCGCGACCTCGGCGACGGCCGGACCGGCGACCTCCGCGGCCAGCGCCTCCAGCGCGGCCACGGCGTCGGAACCCGGATCGGCCAGCCCGACGACGTCGCAGCCGTCCGGGACCAGGTCCCCGGGGACGCCGGGGTAGCCGAAGAACGACACCGGTGAGCGGGCCCCGGCGAGGACCAGCGTGCGGGACCCGGACAGCTGCCCGATCGCCTGCTCGGCGAAGTAGCCGAGCTTGTCGATCCGCGGCCGTCCGGCGCCGGTCTCCCAGCATCCGGGAAAGGTCTCGACGAGCAGCCGGGCACCGGTCGCGGCGGCGATCCGCGCCGCGGCGTCCGTCCCGGCTGCGGACAGCGCGGGCCCGCCGAGCAGGATCGTGGCCTCGCCGGCCCGGACCGCCGCGGCGGCGGCCGCCACCCGGGACGGCGCGGGCGGCTCGGGGGCCGGTGCGGTGCGCGGTGGGGCGGGGGCCCCGCCCTCGGTCCAGGACACGTCGGCCGGGAGCACCAGGGTCGCGATCTGCCCGCCGCGCTCGCCGGTCGCGGCGACCGCGCGCATCGCGTCGTCGGCGACGTCCCGGACGTGCCCGGAGGTGTGCACCCATCCCGAGACCGTGCCGGCGACCGCGGTGATGTCGGACTGCAGCGGCGCGTCGTGCCGGACGTGGTCGGTGGCGTGCGCCCCGACCACGCACAGCAGCGGGGTTCCGGCCCGGCGGGCGTTGTGCAGGTTCGCCAGCCCGTTGCCCAGCCCCGGGCCCAGGTGCAGCAGCACCGCGGCGGGCCGCCCGGAGATCCGGGCCCAGCCGTCCGCGGCGCCGGTCGCGACGCCCTCGAACAGGGTCAGCACGCCGCGCATCTCCGGGACGTCGTCGAGGGCCTGCACGAAGTGCATCTCGGAGGTCCCCGGGTTCATGAAGCAGACGTCGACGCCGGCCCCGGTCAGGGAACCGATCAGCGCCTCCGCGCCCCTCACGCGCCGACCCGCTTCAGCACTGCGGCGGTCATCTCGTCGGTCGACGCCGTCCCGCCGAGGTCACCGGTCCGGACCGAGCCGTCCCGCAGGGCGTCCCGGATCGCGGCCAGCACCTCGTCGCCTGCCTCGGGATGGCCGAGGTGGGTGAGCATCAGCCCGGCCGACCAGATCGCGCCCAGCGGGTTCGCGATCCCCCTCCCGGCGATGTCCGGTGCCGAGCCGTGCACCGGCTCGAACATCGAGGGGTGGTCGCCGCTCGGGTCCAGGTTCCCGGACGGCGCGATCCCGATCGACCCGGCGACGGCGGCGGCCAGGTCCGACAACACGTCACCGAACAGGTTCGACGCCAGCACCACGTCGAACGACGACGGGTCCAGCACGATCTTCGCGGCCAGCGCGTCGATGTGCTCGGAGCGCCACTCGACTCCCGGGAACGCGGCCGCGCGCTCGGCCACGACCTCGTCCCAGAACGGCATCGTGTGCACGATCCCGTTCGACTTGGTCGCCGAGACCAGCCGGTCACGGCGCCGGGTGGCCAGGTCGAAGCCGAAGTCGGCGATCCGCGAGACGCCGGTCCGGGTGAACACCGCCTCCTGCACGGCCAGCTCACCGGCGGTGCCGTGACCGAACCGGCCACCGATCTCGGAGTACTCGCCCTCCGAGTTCTCCCGGACGACGACCAGGTCTACCCCACCCTCGGCCGCCGGGACCTCGCCGGGCCGGGCCCTCGACAGCGGCGACCCCACACCCTCGAACACGGTGATCGGACGCAGGTTCACGTACTGGGCGAACGCGCGGCGGATCGGGATCAGCAGGCCCCACAGCGAGACGTGGTCCGGCACGCCCGGCCGGCCGACGGCGCCGAGCAGGATCGCGTCGTGGCGCCGGATCCGGTCCAGGCCGTCGTCGGGCATCATCGCGCCCTCGGTGGCGTACCGCTCGCACGACCAGTCGAACCCGTCGTAGGCGAAGGTGAGGCCGTGCCGGCGGCCGACGGCGTCCAGCACGGCGGTGGCGGGCGGGATGACCTCCGGGCCGATCCCGTCGCCGGGGATGAGCGCGATCCGGTACGAGCCGGTCGACAACGCAGTCATGGCCCCAGTGGACACCGTGTGACCCGTGCCGGAGAACCCGGGTTCGAGTTGCGCGGGTCACGCCGGACCCTGCGCAATGGGGTGGTGCCCCCCGACACCGGAGAACCCGATCCCCGCCGCTGGCGGGTGCTGTCCGTCTGCCTGGTCGCGGGGTTCATGTCCCTGCTCGACGTCAGCATCGTCAACGTCGCGCTGCCGTCGATGCAGGACGGCCTGGGCGCCTCGGCCGCGCAGGTGTCGTGGGTGGTGTCCGGCTACGCGCTCACGTTCGGCCTGGTCCTCGTCGCGGCCGGCCGCCTCGGTGACGACCGCGGCCGCCGCCGGATGTTCCTGCTCGGCCTGGGCCTGTTCGTGCTGACCAGCGCCGCGGCCGGGCTCGCCCCGAACCCCGAGGTGCTGGTCGGGGTACGGCTGCCGCAGGGTGTCGCCGCCGGGATGCTGTCCCCGCAGGTCGTCGGGTTCATCCAGGACCTGTTCCGCGGACCGGAGCGGGGCACCGCGTTCGGGCTGTTCGGCGCCGTCGTCGGGATCTCGACGGCGGTCGGCCCGCTGCTCGGCGGGCTGCTGCTGGCCGGGGCCGGGGACGCCGACGGCTGGCGCTGGGTGTTCTACGTGAACATCCCGATCGGGGTGGGCGCGCTGGTGGCCGCGGTCCGGCTGCTGCCCGCCGACCACGTCGGACGGGGCCGGCGCCGCCCGCTGGACCTGCCCGGGACGGTGCTGCTCGGCGTGGCGGTGGTGACCCTGATGCTGCCGCTGGTGCTCTCCGAGCGGGACCCGGCGTCGGCGCCCTGGTGGCTGCTCGGGGTGCCGCTGCTGGTGCTGCCGGCATTCGTGCTGTGGGAACGGCGGGCGAAACGGGTGCACGGCCACCCGCTGATCGACTTCGCGCTGCTGCGCACCCGCAGCTACGCCGTCGGCGCGACGCTGGGCATGACCTACTTCGCCGGGTTCACCTCGATCTTCTTCGTGCTCACCCTCTACCTGCAGAACGGCCTGGGCTACACCCCGCTGCTGACCGGGTTGACGATGACGTCGTTCGCCCTGGGCTCGGCGGTCACCTCCGCGCTGGGCGGCCGGCTGGTGTCCCGGTTCGGGCAGCCGATGGTGGTGGTCGGGCTGGCCGTCGTGCTGGTCGGGCTGGCCGGAACCGACGTCGTGCTCGCGGCCACCGCGGGCAGCCCCTGGACCGGCTGGGCGGTCGCCGGGCCGCTGCTGGTCGCGGGCGCGGGCGGTGGCCTGGTCATCGCGCCGAACCAGACGATCGCGCTGTCGGAGATTCCGCCCAGCTCCGGCGGGACGGCCGGCGGGGTGCTGCAGACCGGGCAGCGGCTCGGCACCGCGATCGGGCTCTCCGCCGTCGGCGCGGTGTTCTTCGGGGCCCTGACGGCGACCGGGGACTGGGCGACCGCGATCTCCCGCGGTCTGATGATCACCGTCGGCCTGGTCGCGCTGGCCCTGGTCCTCGGGATCGCGGACCTGATCGCGGCCCGCCGCCGCACCCGCCGGGCCCCCGTCCCCGAACCGACCCACGTCACCGGTCCGACCGGCGGCCACTGATGCGGACGGCGAGCGGAGGTCAGGAGGGTCGGTGGGCGGCTCGGCCCCGCCCGGGCAGCACCGCGGCGACCAGCAGCACGAGCAGGCCCGCCGCCGGGACCACCAGCAGGCCGGCCCGGAGCCCGGCCGCGTCCGCGACCAGCCCGACGACCGGGGGAGAGGCCAGGAACCCGACCCGCATCAGCCAGGTGACGACGGTCAGCCCGGTCCCGGGGGCGAGCCCGGGCAGCCGGTCGGCGGCCGTCATCGCGGCCGGGACCAGGGTGGCCACCCCGAACCCGGCGACGCCGAACCCGGCGACGGTGCCCGGCACCGTCGGGAACGCCAGCGCCAGGCCCATCCCGGCGAGCACCAGCGCGCCCCCGATCCGGGCGATCGTGCGCTGGCCGAACCGGTCGACCATCCGGTCGCCGAGCAGCCGCCCGACGAACTGGCAGCCCTGCAGCGCCACGAACCCGAACCCGGCCGTCGCCGCCCCGGAGCCCAGACCCTGCAGGTAGAGCGCGGCCCAGGTGGCACCGGAGTCCTCGACCAGCGTCCCGGAGATGGCGATCGACCCGAACGCCAGCAGGAGCAGCACCGTGCGCAGGCCGAGCCCGGCCCACGGGGCGCGGGCCGCCGGGCGGTCGGGTGCCCCGTCGCCGGCGTCGTCGGCGGCGCGCTCGGTGTCCTCCGGGCCGGGTAGCAGCAGCGGGTACACCGCCACCGCGATCAGCACCGACAGCAGCGACGACAGCCCCAGGTGCAGCGGGATCGGCACCGACGCGCCGGCCGCGGCCGAGCCCATCAGGCCACCGGCCACCGCGCCGACCGACCAGAGGGCGTGGAACGAGTTGAGGATCGAGCGCCCGTACCGGCGCTGCACCCGCAGGCCGTGCGCGTTCTGCGCGACGTCCACGACCGCGTCCGCTGCCCCGGCCAGGAACATCGCGGCGGCGAACAGCCCCCAGCTCGGTGCCACGCCGACCAGCACCACGCCGAGCGCGATCGCGGCCATGCCGAACGAGGCGACCCGCGACGACCGGTACCGCGCGATCAGCGCGCCGGCGGTGAGCCCGGCCAGCAGCGCGCCGAACGGGAACGCGGCCACGGCCAGGCCCAGCTCGGCGTTGCTCAGCCCGAGGTCGTCCTTGATCTGCGGGAACCGGGGCAGGATGTTGGCGTAGACCAGGCCGTTGGTGAGGAAGACCAGCCCGACGCCGGTGCGGGCCCGCCGTTCGGTCCGTCCTGGCCCGACCGTCGTTCGCTCCGCCACGCAGCGAGCATGCCGGACGGCGCCGTCCGGGAGCGAACCGGTTCGCGGTGGGGTCCGCCACCGGAAAGGGTCAGTTGTCGCCGCGCAGGGCGCCGATCCGCCCGGCCGTGCGCAGCGCGCCGGACATCCCCTTGTAGGCGCGGTTGCGCGTGCCCTCACGGACCGCGCGCAACCGTTCGCGGCGCTCCCGGCCGGCCCCGTTCCAGGCCAGCAGCGAGCGGCCCCACGGGTCGCGGGCCAGCGCCTTCGTCCCCGCCTGTCGGGCCAGCATGGCCCAGCGGTCCCCGAAGTCGTCCAGGCCGTCCCGGTAGGCGAACACCGCCGGGCGGAGGTAGGCCATTCCCGGGTGCATCCGGCGCATCGCAGGCGCGTAGTCGGCGATCACCTTGTCCAGGCACTCGAACCGGCGCTGCCGGTTGGCGCTGATCGAGCCGGTGCGCATCAGCCGCATGTCCAGCAGGTACCGGCGGGTGCCCCACATCAGCGGGTAGTTCGAGGCGGTCGCGATCCGCAGCCACATCTCGAAGTCCACGGCCGAGGGCAGCGACGAGTCGAAGCCGCCGACCTGGTCGAAGCAGACCCGGCGGATCATCAGCGAGCTGCCGTTGTGCGGCGGGTTGTTCTCCACCAGTTGCTTGTCGAGGTCCACCCGGCCGGCCGGCTGCCAGCGCAGCGCCACGACCTGACCGCTCTCCAGCATCACCCGGGTGTGGCAGTAGCCGACACCGACCCCGGGCGGGGCGGTGTGCATGGTCTCGAGCATGTGCTTGAGGAACTGCGGGTGCCAGCGGTCGTCGCCGTCGAGGAACGCGACGAACGGGGCCGAGCTCTCGGCCAGCGCCCGGTTGCGGGCGGCGCCGGAGCCGCCGTTCTCGACCTCGATCAGGCGGATCCGGTGGTCACGTGCGGCACGGCCGCGGATGATCTCGGCCGTGTCGTCGGTCGAGCCGTCGTCCACGATGATGTACTCGAAGCGGGTCTCGGTCTGCGCGAGGACCGAGTCGATGGCCTCGCCGATCCACGGGCCCACGTTGTAAGCCGGGGTGATCACCGTGACCAGGACGTCGACGTTCCGCACGGGCTGGACGTTATCAACCCCACCTTTCCGACGCGCGCGTGGCGTCGGACCGGTATGAAGGCGGGCGGACACCCCGGCCCGGTGCGCCGCCGGGGCCGCTCTATCCTCTGCAGAATGTCGTTCGACGCCCGGGTGATGCTGTCCCGACGGCTCCGTTTCCTCCCGCATCGGGCCTTCGCCGTCGCGCATCACGCGTTGTTCCAGGGCCAGCTCACGACATTCCGGAAACCGCGCACCTACGCGCAGTTGTTGGCGCGGAAGAATCTCGACGAGCAACCGGAACTGGTGCACGTCACCGCGGACAAGTACACCGTCCGCGCGCACGTCGCCGACCGGATCGGCGCCGAGCACCTGATCCCGCTGATCCAGGTGGTCGAGCGGGCCGAGGACCTGGACCTGCGGGCGCCGACCGGGCCCTACGTCGTCAAGGGCACCCACGGCTGCGACATGACCATCCTGGTCCCGCACCCGGCCGCCGCCGACCACGCCCGGATCCGGGCCACCGTGGCGCGCTGGCTGCGGACCGACTTCTTCCGGCACGGCTGGCGGGAGCGTCCCTACGAGGGGCTCACGCCGCGCGCTGTCGTCGAGGAGTACCTGGGTGACGGGACAGCGCCGCCGGCCGACTACAAGTTCTTCGTCTTCCACGGCGAGCCGGCGATGGTGGTCGTCGACCAGAACCGGTTCGTCGCGCACACCTCGACGATGCTGCACCCGGACTGGGTGCCGTTCCGGATCTCCGGCCGGTTCGCGCAGGCGGAGGGCCTGCCCGAGAAGCCGGCCTGCTACGAGCGGATGCTGGAGATCGCCCGCACGCTCGGCAAGGACTTCACGTTCGCCAGGATCGACCTCTACGACGTCGACGGGCACGTCTACTTCGGCGAGATCACGCACAACCCCGGCGGCGGGCTGGTCCGGCTCCGCCCCCGCGCTTTCGACCGTGCCCTGGGCAACCTCTGGCGCAACGGCACCCCGATGCCGGAGAGGTTCATCGCCCGCTAGCCGCGCCCCGTGTCAGGGGTGGTCGACGCGGGGGAACTCGTGGGTGCGGTCGTCCGGGCCGCCGATGGGGCGGGTGTCGTCGTCGGCCGGGCGGGTCGGCGGCGCGGGCCGGCGCAGCCACCGGATCACCGACGGCGTGAACACGATCGCCAGCAGCAGCTCGCCGGCCAGCCAGGCCCAGCCGACCGCGTCCACGCCCAGTGCCGGGGCCAGCAGCGGGACCCCGCCGAGCACGATGATCGCGTGCACCAGCTGCTGCACGGCCAGCCCGCCGGTGCGGTTCGCCAGCCGGGACTTCGCCATCCACAGCGTCACGATCACTCGCGGGAGCATCGAGACCATCAGCAGCTGCAGCACCAGCGTGGAGTTCTCGACGTACTGCGGGCCGTAGAACCACAGCAGCAGCGGCGCCGCCAGCCCGACCACCGCGGCCGCCGGCAGCACGATCACGCAGATCCGGCGGAGCACCGCCCGGGCGAAGACGTGGGCCCGCTCGGGATCGCGTGCCCCCTCGACGACCAGCGCCGAGGTGATCGCCACCGAGAGCATGCTCATGGCCAGGAAGACGGTTTGCGCGGGCAGCAGGTAGGCGCTGGCGGCCTGGCTGATCACCATGACGACCAGGACGGGCAGGAACGACGACATGGCCTGGTTGAACACCTGGCCCAGGTAGTCCCCCGCCATGTAGCGGCCCATGGTCACGCGGTCCGGTGCGCCCGCGTCCGGGAGGGCCGCGGACTCCTCGGCGTGCCGGGGGAGGAGCCGCCGCGCGATCAGCAGGGCGAAGGGCACCAGCATCGCGATCACCGGTGCCGACCAGGACGTGAACACGCCGTCCTCGACGGCCAGCAGCGCGACGACGACCAGCAGGCCGAGCTTCACCAGGCCATAGACGCCGTTCTTGAGCACCACCCACATCGCCGAGCGGAGCCCGGTGAACATCTGGTCCTGCAGGCTCCACACCGACCAGGCGGCGGTGGAGACGACGAACCAGGCGCCGAACCCTGGCGACACGTACAGCGGATCGCCCTGGGCGTAGGCGAGGTGGCAGTAGGTCATCACCCCGGCCGCGCCGAGCACCGCGGTGGCCGTCGAGACCCCGTAGGCGAGCCGGATCAGCGAGGACGAGTCCCGGCCGGCCGTCGGGAGGAAGCGAACGATCGCCTGGCCGAAGTTCAGCGAGGTCAGGACGGAGATCATCATCATGAGGTTGACCAGGGCATTGCCCCGGCCGACCTCCTCGGTGCTGAAGACCCGGGCGGCGAAGATCCAGTACACCAGGCCGAACCCGGAGTTGACGACCGTGTTCAGCATCAGCGCGTACGCGTTGCGGTAGAGCGGGTTGGCCATCTCCTGCCGCGCCGAGCGCACCCGTCCGGCCACCATCGCCCCCACGCTCACGGCGCGCACGGCCCGCGGACGCCGGCTCCGGTCACGGTGGCGCTGGAATGGGGCACCCGACCACGCTAACGGCCCCGCCGCGCGGTCGACCGTTCGGGTGCGCACAACCGACCGCCGTGCGGCGCGCGGTACAGGCGGTGCGGTGCCGACGCGCCCGATCGGGTCCCGCAGGTTCTGCGCTACCGTTCCCGCCGGTCGGGTGAACCCGTGAACGGGAGGAGATGCGCGTGCGTATCGCGTGCGTGGGAGGGGGGCCTGCGGGTCTCTACTTGGCGATTCTCGCCAAGCTGCGCTCCGGGGGCCGGGACGAGGTGACCGTCCACGAGCGCAACCCGGCCGGGGAGACGCACGGTTTCGCGGTGACGTTCGGTGAGGACCTGCTCGACGAGGCGTTCCGCAACGACCCCGAGGGCGGCCCGGCGCTGCGTCGCGTGGCACGGCTGTGGAACGCCCAGCAGATCCGGGTCGGCGACCACCGCCCGGTGCACGTGGGCGGCAAGTACGGCTACAGCATCGCCCGGGTCGAGCTGCTCGACGTGCTCGCTCGCCGGGCCGAGCAGCTCGGCGTCGACGTGCGGTACGGCGAGCCCACCGAACGCGCGGACGTGGACGCCGACGTCGTGGTCGCCGCGGACGGGGTCAGCAGCAGGCTGCGCACCGGGCGCGCCGACCATTTCGGCACGACGGTGACCGAGGGGTCGAACCGCTACGTCTGGCTCGGCGCCGACAGCGACTCCGACACCTTCGTCTGGGACTTCCAGCGCACCGACGCCGGCTGGGTGTGGATCCACCTCTACCCGTCCTCGAACGGGCTGAGCACCTGCATCGTCGAGTGCGAGCCGGACACCTGGACCGGTCTCGGGCTGGACGCCCTGCCGGCCCGCGAGGGCATCCGGATGATCCAGTCGCTGTTCAGCAGGACGCTGGGGGAGAACCGGCTGATCGAGCCGCTCGGGGGGATCGCCGAGAACCCGTGGCTGCGTTTCCGGGAGGTCCGCAACCGGACCTGGCGGGACGGTGATCTGGTGCTGGCCGGCGACGCCGCGCACACCACGCACTTCGGCATCGGCTCCGGGACGGTGCTCGCGATGCAGGACTCGATGGGGCTGGCCGACGCGCTGTACGGCGGCCCGGGCGACCCGCGCGAACCCGCCGGACCGAACCGGGCGGACGGCCGCGGTGCGGCACTGGCCGCCTACGACGCCCGCCGGCGCGCGGTCGTCACCCCGGTGCAGGACGCGGCCCGCCGCAACATGCACTTCTTCGAGCAGGCCGGTCGGCAGCTGGACCGGGTCGAGGATCCGGTGGAGTTCGCGTGGTCGCTGACCGACCGGCGGGGCGACATGGGCCGGATCCACTACCAGCTGCACAAGGCCACCCAGATCGGCCCGCTGCGACAGGTCCGCCGCGGCCTGACGACGGCGCGCCGGGTGCGCCGGGCCGCGTTGCGCGAGGGCGGGCGGGCCCAGCGCGACACCGACTGAGTCGCATCACGCGGATCCACACCGGTCACTGCGGGCGCGATCGAGCCCGGTCCCCCGAATCCCGGCCCGCAACCGCGGTCTTCTAGCGTGGGCCCCGAAACGGTGGTCGACGGATTCCAATGGGGGACCCCACGTGAAGATCGTTTGTGTCGGCGGGGGGCCGGCCGGGCTGTACCTGGCGATTCTGGCGCGCCTGCGATCCGGCGGCCGTGACGAGGTGTTGCTGGCCGAGCGCAACGCGCCGGCCACCGCGGCCGGTTTCGCCGTCACTCTCGGTGAGGACATTCTCGACGAGTTCTACCGCACCGACGCGATCGGCGCGGAGCGCATCCGGGAGGCCGCACACGTCTGGGACACCCAGGTCGCCGCGGTCGAGGGCCGCCGCGTGCACCTGGGCGGGCGCTACGGGTACTCGATCGGCCGCGCCCGGCTGCTCGACGTGCTCGCCGAGCGAGCCCGCCAGGTCGGGGTGAAGCTGCACTTCGACACCGCCGTCGCCGTCGACGGCGACACCGCCGCCGACCCGCTCACCGCGGACGCCGACGTCGTCGTCGCCGCGGACGGGGTGAACTCCGCGATCCGCCGGAACCGGGCCGCGGCGTTCGGCACCCGCGTCGCGCAGGGGGCGAACCGCTACGTCTGGTTCGGCACCAGCAAGCAGTTCACCTCGTTCACGTTCGCCTTCGAGCGCACGCACGCCGGGTGGATCTGGTTCCACGCCTACCCGGCCGCGGACTGCCCGAGCACCTGCATCGTCGAGTGCACGCCGGAGACCTGGTCCGGGCTCGGCCTCGACCGGATGGAACCCCGCGACGGCATGCGGCTGCTCGAGCAGGTGTTCGCCCGCTCGCTGGAGGGCCACTCGCTGATCGCGCCCCCCGGGATGGGTTCCTCGCCGTGGCTGACCTTCCGCGAGGTCCGCAACACCTCCTGGCGGGACGGCAACGTCGTGCTGGCCGGCGACGCCGCGCACTCCACGCACTTCGCGATCGGCTCGGGCACCGTGCTGGCCGTGACCGACGCGATCGCGCTGGCCGAGGAGCTCTACCCGGGCGGGTTCGCCGGCACCGACGACGTCGAGGCCGCCCTGGCCGCCTACGACGCGCGCCGACGCACCGCGATGATGCCCGTGCAGCGGATGGCCCGCCGGAGCATGGAGTGGTTCGAGTCGGTCCCGCGCCGGCTGGAGGGGGCCGACCCGGTCGACTTCGCCTGGTCGCTGCTGGACCGTCGTGGTGATCAGGGCCGGTTGCACCGCCGGCTGCACGACGTGACCCAGATCGAGCCGGTCCGCGAGCTGCGGCGCCGGCTCACCTCGGCCCGCCGGGTCCGCCGGGCGGTGCGCCGCGGCGAGATCGCCCCGGCCGAGGTACCCGCCCAGGTGCTGCAGCGCTGAGCCGCCGGTGTGGCCAGGCCGGGGCCGGGGCCACACGGTCGCGGGACGACCGGTCAGGACGGGGAGTCGCTCCGGTCCGCATCGTCGCGGGCCAGGAACGAGTGCCGCCGACCGTAGCCGACGTAGACGATCAGGCCCAGCACCAGCCAGCCGACGAACCGGATCCAGGTGTCCAGGTTCAGGTTGAGCATCAGGTAGAGGCACGCCACGGCGGTGATCGCCGGGACGACCGGCGAGAACGGGACCTTGAACGCCCGCTGCAGGTCCGGCCGGGTCCGGCGCAGCACCGGGACCGCGACCGCGACGATGATCATCGCGGAGAGCGCGCCGATCGAGACCATGTCGGCCAGCGCGGTGATCGGGGTGACGGCGGCGATCATCGCGCAGACCACCCCGCCGATGATCGTCATCCGGTGCGGGGTGCCCCACCGCGGGTGCGCGGTGCCGATCTTCTCCGGGAGCAGGCCGTCCCGGCCCATCGCGTAACCGATCCGCCCGATCGTCACCAGCTCGACCATCATCACCGAGGTCAGGCCGACCACCGCGCCGATCCCGATCAGCCCGCCGATCCAGGGCAGCCCGACCCCGGTGAACGCGGCGGCGAGCGGGGCGCCCTCGTCGATCTCGGTGTAGGGAACCATCGCGGTGAGCACCAGCGAGACGCCGACGTAGAGCAGCGCGCAGACGGCCAGCGCACCCAGCAGCCCGATCGGCAGGTCCCGCCTCGGCCGCCGGACCTCCTCGCCCATGTTCGCCAGCGCCTCGAAACCGGTGTACGCGAAGAACACCACGGCGGCGGCGGTGAGCATCCCGCCGATGCCGAAGACCGTCGGTTCCAGCCCGAACACCCCGGAGATCACCGGCTGGGTGAACACCGAGCCGCCGCCCTCCGGCGGCTGCGCCGGCGGGACGAACGGGGAGAGGTTGGCCGGGTTCACGAAGAACGCGCCGACCACCAGGATCAGCACGCAGACGGCCAGCTTCAGCAGGACCAGCAGGTTCGTCAGCCGGGACGACTCGCGGATGCCGGAGACCGCGACGGCGGTGAGCAGCGCGATGATCACGACGGCGCCGATGTTGATCGTCGCGTCCTCGCCGAACCAGGCCGTCGGCAGGCCGAGCAGCTCGGCCAGGTAGCCCGACCAGCTCCGCGAGACCACCGCGAGCCCGAGCCCGAACTCCAGCAGCAGGTCCCAGCCGATGATCCAGGCGACGAGCTCACCCATGGTGGCGAAGGCGTAGGTGTAGGCAGAGCCCGCGGTCGGGATCGACGAGGCCAGCTCGGCGTAACAGACGGCGGCGAGCGCGGCGACCACCGCGCCGATCAGGAACGACAGCGTGACGGCGGGGCCGGCGTGCTGCTTGGCCTCCACCCCGGCCAGGGTGAAGATCCCGGTCCCGATGATGATCCCGACCCCGAACCCGACCATGTCGCGGGCCCGCAGGGTCCGCTTCAGGTCCGTGCCGCCGTCGCCGTCGTCGCCCCGGCTCCGGGCCAGGATCCGTTCCACCGGCATCGTGCGGTTCCACCCCACGGCCGCCACCCCCTTGCCTCTGCTCGCCGGGCACCGCCGTCGGCCCGACCGTCGCGGAACCGTATGCCGGGGTGCGGTGGCGGCGCCGGACCGGCTCGCCGTCCTGTCCCGTTCGTCACGGTGCGTCTGATTCCGCTGCCCTGCGTGACGGTTCCTGAGAATCCGGCGTGAACGTCGCCCGGCGGGGTGCGCGAGGCCCGGCCGGCGGCCACCATCGTGCGCGAACGACCGGTACTCGAGGCGGCCGGCGGGCCGCTGGCCGGTCCGGGTGGGAGCGGTGTGCGACGGCTCGGACGGATCGCCGCGACGGCGGCCGTGGTGCTCGTGGTGACCCTGGCGGCCGCCCAGGTCGACCCGCCGCGCGTCGCACCCACCCCGGACGCCGTGGCCCCGGCCGGGGCGGCGGGCTCTCCCGGCTCCGCCGCCGCGTCGGCCGATCGCCGGGAGCTCGCGGCAGCGCCGCCCGGCCCCGACCTGCTCGACCGCCCGCCCGGCTCGCTCCCGGTCGCCCGCGCGGACGAGGACGGGCTGTGGCTGTCCTGGGCGCTGCTCGACACGGGCACCGGCACCGGCCCGGACGCCCGCTGGACCGGCTCGGCGAACGCGGCCACCGAGCGCACCGAGGCCGAGTCCACGATGAAGGCCTGGATCGCCGCGGACACCCTGCGGGCCGCTGCCGAGACCGGGGAGCCGATCACGACCGGCGAGCGGGAGGATATCCGGGCCGCCGTCCGCTCCAGCGACGACGCCGCGGCCGAGCGCCTCTACCGCCGGGCCGGCACCGACGACGTGCTCGACCGGCTGGGCTCGGAGTGCGGGGTCGAGGTGGCCACGTCGCGGCCCGGCTGGTGGTCGTTCACCCAGCTCAGCGCGCTGGACGCGGCCGGGATGCTCGGCTGTGTGGTCGAGCGGGCGGAGTCCTGGCCGGGCGGTGCGGACCTGCTGGGCGACCTGCGCGCGATCGACGCCGACGGTCGGTCCGGCGTCGCCGGGCTGATCGGCGCCGCCGACGTCAGCGAGAAGAACGGGTGGACCGAGCACGGCCGGGGCGCCTGGAACGTCAACTGTGTCGTGGCCTGGCAGGACCGGGCACTCGCGGTGCTCACCTCGTACCCGGCCGGCCGCGGGCTGGACCACGGCTGGGGTGTCTGCCGGGACGTCGCCGCCGAGGTGCTCGCCGAGCCGGGCGTCTGAGCCGATCTCCGACCGCCGGTTTCGCGCACGCCCCCGCGGGGAACGTCGTCGGGCGACCCCGACGAAAGGTTTGTGTGATGACCGGCTTCTTCGGGCCCGGCGATCCACGTGGTCCGGGCGACCCGCGTGGCCCCGTGCACCGGATCGACCTGACCCGCCTGATGAGCGCCGGTGCCCGGGAGATCATGGGCCGGGCCGCGCAGGAGGCAGCCGAGCGTGGCGACCCCGACCTCGACGCCACGCACGTGCTGCTGGCCTGCGCGCGCACCGAGAGCACCCGCCGGTGGATCACCCGGGCCGGTGCGGACCCGGACGTCATCGTCCGGACGCTGGAGGAGCGGTTGCCGCGGCGGGACACCGACGAGGCCCGGCCGCCGTCGCTGACGCCGTCGGCCAAGCGCGCGCTGCTCGATGCGCACCAGATCTCCCGGTCCCTGGGGTCGACCTACATCGGGCCCGAGCACGTGCTGTTGGCGCTGGCCGCGAACGAGGAGTCCGCGGCCGGACGGCTGCTGGCGCGCTCGCGGTTCACCCCCGGCTCGATGACCGGTGGCGGCCCGCAGCCCGGCCCGGCCGGCGCACCCGGCGTCGCGCCCGGCGTCGCGCCCGGCGCGGAGCAGGAGCAGACCAACACCCCGACCCTGGACCAGTACGGCCAGGACCTCACCGCGGCGTCCCGGAACGGTCGGCTCGACCCGGTGATCGGCCGCGGTGACGAGATCGAGCAGACGATCGAGGTGCTGTCCCGGCGGACGAAGAACAACCCGGTGCTGATCGGCGAGGCCGGGGTCGGCAAGACCGCGGTGGTGGAGGGGATCGCGCAACGCATCGCCGAAGGCGAGGTCCCCGACACCCTGCGCGGCCGCCGGGTCGTCCAGCTCGACCTGGCCGGCGTCGTGGCGGGCACCAAGTACCGCGGCGACTTCGAGGAGCGGATGCGGACCCTGATCGAGGAGATCCGCGAGCACTCCAACGACCTGATCGTGTTCATCGACGAGCTCCACACCATGGTCGGCGCCGGCTCCGGTGGCGGTGGCGAGGGCGGCGGCTCGATGGACGCGGGCAACATGCTCAAGCCCGCACTGTCCCGTGGCGAGCTGCACGTGATCGGCGCGACCACGCTCGACGAGTACCGCCGGCACATCGAGTCCGACGCCGCGCTGGCCCGCCGCTTCCAGGCGGTCATGGTGCCCGAGCCCTCGATCGAGGACACGGTGGCGATCCTGCGCGGGCTCGCCGACCGCTACGAGGCGCACCACCAGGTCCGCTACACCCCGGAGGCGCTGCGCGCGGCCGTCGAGATGTCCGACCGCTACGTCACCGAGCGATTCCTCCCGGACAAGGCGATCGACCTGCTCGACCAGGCCGGCGCCCGGGTGCGGCTGCGCACCCGTACCCCGACGGTGGACCGCCGGGAGATCGAGCAGCGGATCGAGCAGCTGACCCGGGACAAGGACCAGGCCGTCGCGCACGAGGACTACGAGAAGGCGTCCGGGCTGCGCGACGAGATCGCCGCGGCCCGCGACTCGCTGGCGGCCGACCCCGGCGAGCGGGACGGCAAGGCTCCCGAGGTCGGGGTGCAGGAGATCGCCGAGGTCGTCTCCCGGTCCACGGGGATCCCGGCCGAGCAGCTCACCGAGGCAGAGCGGGACCGGCTGCTCCGGCTGGAGGACGAGCTCCACGAGCGGGTGGTCGGGCAGGACGCGGCGGTCAGCGCGGTCGCCGAGGCGATCCGCCGCTCCCGCTCCGGGCTCGGTGACGAGGACCGGCCGGTCGGTAGCTTCCTGTTCCTCGGTCCCACCGGCGTCGGCAAGACCGAGCTGGCCCGGGCGCTGGCCGTGTCGCTGTTCGGCGAGGAGGACCGGATGGTCCGCCTCGACATGAGCGAGTACGGCGAGAAGCACACCGTCGCCCGGATGGTCGGGGCCCCGCCCGGCTACGTCGGCTACGGCGAGTCCGGCGAGCTCACCGAGGCGGTGCGCCGCCGTCCGTACTCGGTGCTGCTGCTCGACGAGATCGAGAAGGCGCACCCGGACGTGTTCAACGCGCTGCTGCAGGTGCTCGACGACGGCCGGCTCACCGACGGCCAGGGCCGCACCGTCGACTTCCGGCACACGGTGATCATCATGACCTCGAACGTCGGGTCCGAGCTGATCACCGGGCACGGGATGACGCTGGGCTTCGGGTCGGCGGCCGAGCACAACGCCACCGCGGAGGAGCGCGAGGACGCGGTGCTGCGGGAGCGCCTGATGCCACGGCTGCGCGAGGTCTTCCGGCCGGAGTTCCTCAACCGGATCGATGAGACGATCGTCTTCCGCCGGCTGGACACCGAGCAGCTCGCGGACATCACCGGGCTGCTGCTCGAGGACACCCGCTCCCGGCTGGGCCGCCGCGACATCGGGCTGGAGATCAGTGCGGACGCCGTCCGGCTGCTCGCCGAGCACGGCTACCAGCCCGACTTCGGCGCCCGCCCGCTGCGCCGGACGATCCGCCGGGAGCTGGACAACCCGCTGTCCCAGATGCTGCTGGACGGCCGGATCGGTCCGGGCCGCACGGTGCGCGTCGATGCGGAGGACGGGGAGCTGGCGATCGATGTCGGGGAGACCGCCGCGCCGTAGCCGGCCGCTCCGGGGCACCGCGCCGTGGTGCAGATGTCCCGAAGGGCACCCTCGCCTCCGCCGGGGCTCCGGGGGTGCCCCTGGGGCCGGGGTGCCCGGGAGTGTGAGCGGGGGGTCGTCGAACACCGGCGCGCGTTTCTCGAAGTTCGCCGCGACCGCCTCGACCTGGTTGGGACTGCCGATCTGCGCGCCGATCTCGGTCTGCTCCGCGGCGAACCCGGACGCCAGGTCCGCGCGACCGGCCAGGTCGAGGAGCCGCTTGGCGGTACGCACCGCGTGCGGGTTGCGCCCGGCGATCCGGCCGGCCAGCTCGAGCGCGGCGACGCGCGGACCCGGGTCGGTACGCGTGCACAGCCCGAGCGCCGCGGCCTCGGCACCGTCCACCACCCGGCCGGGCGGGCCCGCCTCACACCCGGTGGTCGACGATCCGCAGCGCGATCGCGGTGTAGCGCTCGGCGAGCTCGGGCAGCGTGATGCCGCCCCCCGGCTCGTACCACTGCGCGATCGCGTTGCAGGCCGCGACGATCGCGCGCCGGGCGTCGTCCGGGTGCGCGCAGTGGAAGGCTCCCCGGGCGACCCCGTCGGCGATGAGGTCGACCCACAGCCGGGTGGCCGCGCGGCGCAGCCCGTCCAGGCGCTCGCGGTTCTCGGGCTCGAGGTTGCGCCACTCCAGGGTCGCGATGTTGCTCTCGACGCGCCGGCTCACCCGGTACTCGACGGTGGTCCGGACCAGGGCGGCCAGCCGTTCGGCGGGCTCGTCGGTCGCCTCGCGCAGCGCCCGGTCGCAGCGCTGGAAGTAGTCGTGGGTGATCTCCTCCACCAGCGCGGCGAGCAGGTGCTGCTTGCTCGGGTGCCAGTAGTAGAGGGCCGAGAGCGACAGGCCCGCGCGCTTGGCGATGTCCCGGATGGAGGTGCCGTGGTAGCCGCGCTCGGCGAAGATCGTCCGGGCGGCGCCGGTGATGGCGTCCCGGCCGCCGCCGCGCGGGACGGCCGAGCCGCTCCCCTCGACCGGTGCGCTGCTCATCCGGCCAGCATGACCCATCCCGCCGAGCCGCGTGCCGATGCCCGTCCCGGTGTTGCAGCTGCGGTGGGCCATCGAGGTGGCCGGCGGGCTCGGCGGCGCGGACGTGGTGGCCTGGGAGCCCGACGACGCGCCCGCCGCTGAGCTCGCGCTCGGGATCAACTCGGCGCCGTCGTCGAGCATCGCGGGCGGCACGAACGAGGTGCAGCACAACATCATCGGCGAGCGGATCCTGGGCCTGTCGAAGGAACCGCAGGTGGACCGGGACGTCCCGTTCCGGGAGCTCAGGGTCGGTACGCAGCGCGAGGAGGGTCGTCGGTGAAGCTCGTCCTGGACACCGAGCAGCAGGAGCTGCGGGCGGCGGTACGGAGGTTTCTCGCCGACCGGGCGCCGTCGGAACGGGTCCGTGCCGTGAGCGGCATCGGGCCCGACGGCGGGGCGTCCGGCCGCGTTTCCACACCGGCGACGAGATCGTGGTGGCCGGCGCCTACTCGATCTTCTGACCGGCGCGCCGCGATCATCCGGAGAGCCTTCCGTTTAGACATGCGAATACATGCATGTATAGGCTGGCGGCATGGGGCACGGACACGGCCACAGCGGTCACAGTGATCACAGCGGTCACGGTGGTCACGGGCACGCGACGACGGATCGGCGACGGCTGTCGATCGCGCTGGGCGTCACGCTGCTCACCGCCGTGCTCGGTGCGGTCGGGGCGCTGCTGACCGGGTCGCTGGCCCTGCTGGCCGACCTCGGCCACCTGCTCACCGACGCCGGCGCGCTGGTCGCGGCGCTGGTCGCGGCGCAGCTGGCCACCCGGCCTGCCACGATGCGCCGGACCTACGGGATGGGCCGCGCCGAGGTCCTGGTCGCCGCGCTGAACGCGCTGACCCTGGTCGCGGTGGTGCTGTTCGTGGCGGTCGAGGGCGTGGCACGGCTGTTCGAGCCGGACCAGATCCCCGGCCTGCCGCTGCTGGTCATCGGCGTGCTCGGGCTGGTCGGCAACGTGGTCTCGCTGGCCGTGCTCGCCGGCGGGGACCGTTCGAACATGAACCTGCGCGGCGCGATGCTGCACGTCCTGGGCGACGCCCTGGGCTCGGTCGGCGTGATCGGCGCCGCCGTCGTGCTGATGACGACCGGCTGGCCCTACGCCGACACCATCGCCTCGCTGTTCATCGTCGCGCTGATCCTGCCCCGGGCGGTCGGCCTGCTCCGCGAGGCCGCGCACGTGCTGCTGGAGGGCGCACCCCCCGGGATCGATCCCGAGGGGGTCCGGGACGAGCTGCTCAGGGTGCCCGGTGTCGTCGCGGTGCACGACCTGCACGTGTGGTCGATCAATGACCGCACCCCCGCGATGTCGGCGCACCTGGTGGTGGACGAGGAGGTCGAGCTGCACTGCGGCGAGGCCTCGGTGCTCGACCGCGCCGCGCACGCGTTGCGGGAGCGGTTCGGGCTGAGCCACACGACGTTGCAGATCGAGCACCACGCGCACGTCGGCCACGAGAACCACTGCGGCTGAGCCGCTCCGGGTGGCACCGCGGCCCTCAGCCGGCCAGGTGCGACCACCGGTCGGACAGCTCCGCCCAGCGGCCCTCGTCGGCCACCCGGCCCTGGTCGAGCACCACGACCCGGTCGGCGCGGGCCAGCGCGGCCCGCTTCGTGCTGGCCCCGACGACCGTCGTACCGCGCCGGCGCAACGCCGACCACAGCTCGACCTCGGTGCGGATGTCCAGCGCCGAGGACACGTCGTCGGCGACGATCAGCTCGGCGCCGGTGGCCAGTGCCCGGGCCATCGCCAGGCGCTGCACCTGGCCGCCGGAGAGCCGGATCCCGCGGTGCCCGACGACGGCGTCCGGACCGCCGGCCGTCTGGACGTCCCGGGCGAGCCGGGAGTCGGCGACCGCGTCCGCGACCGGGCGCGGGTGGCCGAGCGTGATGTTGTCGTCGAACGTGCCGGACAGCACCCGGGGCAGCTGCGCCACGTAGGCCACCTGCCCCGGCCGCAGGAACGTCTCCGGGTCGTCGACCGCACGCCCGTTCCACCGGATGACGCCCTCGTGCCCGACCAGGCCGGCCAGTCCGGCGAGCAGGCTGGACTTGCCGGCTCCGACCGGTCCGGTGACCAGCACCAGCGACCCGGCGTGCACGTCGAGATCCACACCCTCGACGCCGACGGTGCCGTCGTCGTGCACCGCGGTGACCTTCTCCAGGCTGAACCGGCGCAGCGGCTCGCGCGGCGCCGGTTCCGGGTCCGGCGCGGCCCCGGTGACGAGGTCGACGCCGTCCGGCAGCCCGGTCGGGTCGACCGGTCCGGCGAAGGTGGCCACCGCGCCCAGCCAGCGCCGCGCGATCGGTGCCTCGGTGACGACCGCCGCGCACACCTGTCCGAGGTGCCCGGCCCCGGCGAGCGTGGTCGACACCAGCAACGCCGTCGCCAGGTCCCAGCTGCCGGCCAGATGCAACGACCAGGTCAGCACCACCGCGGCCTGCAGCAGCAGGCCCGGCACCCCGTCGAACAGGGTGCGGATGCGCTGCTCGCGGATCGTCGCCAGCACCCGGACGCCGTCGACGCCGGACAGGTGCCCGCGCACCGCCCCGGTGGCCGCGGCGAGCTTCACCGTGCGCACCGCCTCCAGCGCCGAGCCGAGCGCGGTGCCGAAGCGGGCACGGGCGTCGGCGGCGCTCCGGCCGGCCCGTCCTGCGAACGGGGCGCCGAGCGCGGCGACCGCGGCGCACAGCAGCAGGAACCCGCCGATCACCAGCGCGGCCCGGGCGTCGCCGGAGACCAGCCCGGCGCTCACCGCGACCACGGCGGCGATCGCGACGTCGACCCATCGGTCGGCGTAGAGCACCATCCGGTCCGAGTCGAGCGCGCGGGCGACGACCTCGCCGGCCGGCACCCGGGCCGGCCGGTGCTGCATCGTCTGACCGCGCAGCACGGCCAGCCGCATCCGTAGCGTCGCGGCTGCCCACCACCGCGGGTACGTGCGGAACGCCACCGCGACCCAGACCGGGTAGAGCAGCAGCACACCGGTCAGCACCAGCGCGGGCAGCCACGGCCGCCGGCCGGCCTGCAGCTCCTGGGCGACCAGCCCCCACAACAGCCCGGTCACCGTGCCGGTCGCCCCGGCCAGCATGGCCAGCGCGAACATCGCCGCGCCGGCCAGCCCCCAGCGGGGGTGCGCGACCAGCAGCGCGAACACCGCCCGCCACAGCGGGGGAGCGGGCGCCGGGGCGGCGGGGAGCACGTCGCGGCGGGTCGACCGGAGCAGGCCTCCCGCGTCCGCACCGTCGGTGCTGCTCGCAGCGCCGGTGCCCGTTCCGCTGGCGCTGCTCTCGGTGTCGATGCTCGTTCCGCTGGCGCTGCTCTCGGTAAGCAGCTCGGCGTACCGGCCCGGCTCCCGGGCCAGCCGGGCCCGATCGCCCTGCTGGAGCACGCGGCCGTCCTCCAGGACGGCGATGGTGTCGGCCCGGCCGACCGTGGACAACCGGTGCGCCACGATGATCCCGGTCCGGCCCGCGAGCAACGCCTGCGCGGCCCGGGTCACCCGCTCCTCGGTGGCCGGGTCCATCCGCGCGGTCGCCTCGTCCAGCACGACGACGGCGACGTCGCGAACCAGCAGCCGGGCGAACGCGACCAGCTGCTCCTCGCCGGCGGACAGCGTGAGCCCGCCGCTGCCGAGCCGGGTGTCCACCCCCTCGGGCAGGTTCGCCACCCACTCGTCGAGGCCGAGCGCGGTGACTGCGGCCTCGACCGCGCGGCGGGGGACCGCGTCGTCGAGCAGGGCGATGTTGCCGGCCAGCGTGGTGGCCAGGATCTCGGTCCGCTGGGTGACGACGCCGACGCCGCGGCGCAGCTCGCCGAGCGCGATGTCGCGGACGTCCCGGCCGCCGACCAGCACCTGCCCGCGATCCGGCTCGATGGCCCGGGACAGCACCTTCGCCACCGTCGACTTGCCCGACCCGGTGCGCCCGATCAGCGCGCACGTCGTGCCGGCCGGCACGGTCAGGTCGATCCCGGCCAGCCGGAACCCGCCGTCGTAACCGGCGGTCAGGCCGCGCAGCTCGACCGCGACCGGGCCCGGCGGGACCTCCGCGCCGCCGTCCGGCTCGCGCTCGGCGGACAGCAGCGAGGCGACCCGGGTCAGTGCGCCGAGCCCGGCCTGGATCTCCGGCATCCGGTCGACGATCGCGTCGATCTGACCGACGAACGCCGTCGCCAGGATCCACAGCGTCACCAGCGCGGCGATCCCGCCCGGGTCATCGGCGACCAGCCATACCCCGCCGAGCGCGATCGCGCCCAGCAGCAGGTGCGCGACCAACCCGGTCCGCAGCCCGACCCGGGTCGAGGCGAGGCAGGTGGCCCCGACCCGCCGCAGCACCTCCGCGGCACGGGTGGCGTAACCGCGGACGACGTGCGGCTGACCGAGCGCGGTGCGGACGTCGTCCTGCCCGGCGACCGCCTCCTCCAGCTGCGCGGAATGGTCCGACCAGGCCGTCTCCTCGGCCACCTTGCAGCGCGCGATCAGCGGGGTCAGCGGCCGCGCCACGGCCACGACCAGCGCCCCGACCAGCGGGAACACGACCCACGCGGGCCAGAACACCACGCCCGCCACGATCCAGGCCAGCGCCGAGCGCAGCACCGCCCGGCCGGTCTCCCAGCCGATCCGGCGGATCAGGGTGCCGAGCTGGCGGGAGTCGTCGTCGACCCGATCGAGCAGCTCGCCGACCGCCTGGTCCTCCAGCCGGGGCAGCGGCTGGAGGAGCACGGCGTCGAGCAGGTCGGCCCGCAGCCGGCCCTCGGCACGCCCGACCACCCCGGAGAAGACGACCCGCCCGACGGTGTCCAGCGCCGCCGCACCGAGCAGGAACACGGCGAGCAGCCCGACCAGCCCGGCGCTCGGCCCGGCCGCGACCCAGCCCACGACCCGCGCGGCGAGCGTCTCGGCCGTCGCGGCGAGCACCGCCGCGACGACGGCCACGCCGGCCGCCGGTCCGGCGAGCCGTCGCCAGGACAGCGGCTGTGCCCGCACGTCGTCCACCCCCGAGGAACCGGACCGCGACAGCCGGGATCTCCGGGCCGGTCCGGTTCGACGCTAGCTGCGGGGCCTGACGGATTCCGCCGGTTTTCCGATGTCCACCGCATGATCGGACCTCGGCGACGTGGGGTGGCACTGGCCCGATCGCCCGGGGGAGACCGACGCGACGCCCTCGTCGGGCGGGTGGCGGACCCGGCGACAACTGTCGGTGCCGGGTGCGACTCTCCCGGTCGACGAGGGGAGAACGACATGAAGGTTCTGGTGGCGACGGCCCGGACGCAGGGCACGCGCTCGAACGACTACCACCACTGCACCGAGGGCGAACTGGTCTGGATCGGGCTGGTGTGCTCGGCCGACCGGGCGGACCCGGACGGCGGCTGCGGCTGCGGGCGTGGATTCGGCGGACTGAACTCGCACCGGGTGACGACGACGGCCCAGGTCGTCGAGCTGGCGATGTCCGGCGCCGACCATGTCGAGGCGTTCCGGTCGAGCCTCGAGCAGCAGGGCTGGGGCGCCGAGCTCGGTGAGGAGATCGCGGGTGACATGGCGGAGCTGGTCGCGGACCTTCCGGTCGGCACCGTGGTCGAGCGCCGCCTCGACGACGTCGTCATCCGTGCGCTCCCGGCGTCCCGCTGACCGATCCCGGCGAGGCACGGGGCCGTCCCCGCACACGACGACGGCCCCCACCGGAAGTGGTGGGGGCCGTCGAGCGGAACTCGGGTCGCGCGTCAGTCCAGGTAGTCGCGCAGGACCTGGGACCGCGACGGGTGGCGCAGCTTCGACATCGTCTTCGACTCGATCTGGCGGATCCGCTCGCGGGTCACGCCGTAGACCTGGCCGATCTCGTCGAGAGTGCGCGGCTGACCGTCGGTGAGGCCGAACCGCAGCCGCACGACGCCCGCCTCGCGCTCGGACAGCGTCGCGAGCACCGACTGCAGCTGGTCCTGCAGCAGGGTGAAGCTCACCGCGTCGACCGCGACGACGGCCTCGGAGTCCTCGATGAAGTCACCGAGCTGCGAGTCGCCCTCGTCACCGATGGTCTGGTCCAGCGAGATGGGCTCCCGGGCGTACTGCTGGATCTCCAGCACCTTCTCCGGGGTGATGTCCATCTCCTTGGCAAGCTCCTCGGGAGTGGGCTCGCGCCCGAGATCCTGGAGCAGCTCACGCTGTATGCGGCCGAGCTTGTTGATGACCTCGACCATGTGCACCGGTATCCGGATGGTGCGGGCCTGGTCGGCCATCGCGCGGGTGATCGCCTGCCGGATCCACCACGTCGCGTAGGTGGAGAACTTGTAGCCCTTGGTGTAGTCGAACTTCTCGACCGCGCGGATCAGGCCCAGGTTGCCTTCCTGGATCAGGTCCAGGAACGCCATTCCGCGGCCGGTGTAGCGCTTGGCCAGCGACACCACCAGGCGGAGGTTCGCCTCGAGCAGGTGGTTCTTGGCGCGCTCGCCGTCCCGCACGATCCAGCGCAGGTCGCGCCGGAACTGCGGTGAGAGCTTCTCGTTCGACTCGAAGACCTTGCGGATGCGCTCGGCGCCGTAGAGGCCGGCCTCGATCCGCTTGGCGAGCTCGACCTCCTCCTCGGCGTTGAGCAGCGCGACCTTGCCGATCTGCTTCAGGTACGCGCGGACCGAGTCGGCGGAGGCGGTGAGCTCGGCGTCCTTGCGCGCCTGGCGCAGCGCCTCGGACTCCTCCTCGTCCCAGACGAAGTCGGCCGACTTCTGCTGCGAGGACCGGGTCGTCGGCGCGATCCGGTTCTTGCCGGTGTTGGTCTCCTCGTCGTCGTCCTCATCGTCCGCCTCGTCGGCGTCGACCTCCTGGGCCGCCGCGACCAGGTCGGCCTCGATGTCGACGGTGCCCTCGTCGGCGAGGTCGGCCTCCTCGATATCGACCTCACCCTCGGCGGTCTCGACCTCGTCGGCGCCCTCGGTCTTCTTCGGGGCGGCCTTCTTGGTCGCGGTCCGCTTCGGGCCGGTCTTCGGAGCTGCGGCCGTCGCCGTCTTGCGGGTACGTGTGGCCGGCTGCGTTGCGCCGGCCGTCGCCGTGGCGGTCTTCGCGGTGCCGGACGCGGTCGCACCGGACGTGCGGCGGCTGCGGGATGCGGAACCCGACGTCGGTTCGACGTTCGAGTCGCTGCGTGCTGCGGAGTCTGCGGCTGCCACCTGGGCCCTCTCGCTACGTGCGCTGGAGTCGTTACGACGGTCGGAGAGCGGCGCGTCCGTCGGGGGAGACGGGGTCGCGGTCCGGCCGGACGTGCTGTCCTGGCACCGCCTCGGTCGCCGGCGTCGATGGTGGTCGCCGCGCGTCCCGGAGGCTGGGTACGCGTTCTATTGTAACGGCGTCCCGCCGCGGGGGCGCACCTCACGCCGCCCCGCGCGTCCCGGACCCCGGATGCATGGTCGGATGGGCCTGTGAGCACGCACGTCGATCCCGGCTCCACCGGCACCGACCCGGACGTTCTGCGGGCCGTCGCCGAGCAGGTCGCGGCCGAGGCCGCCGAGCATCTGCGGGGGCTTTCGGCGCCGCGGTCGGTGGAGGGTGCGGTCAGTACGAAGAGCTCGCCGACCGACGTCGTCACCGCCTCCGACGCGGCGGTGGAGCGGTTCGTGCGGGACCGGCTGGCCGAGCTGCGCCCCGGCGAGCCGGTCTACGGCGAAGAGGGATCCGGCGACGTCTCGACCGCGCGCTGGGTCGTCGACCCGATCGACGGCACCGTCAACTACCTGTACGGCCTGCCCTGGTACGCGATCTCGATCGCGGCGGTCGAGGACGGTCGGACGGTCGCCGGTGCGGTCGCCGAGCCCGCGGCCGGCCGGCTGTGGAGCGCCGGGCTCGCCCGGGGCGCGACCTGCGACGGCGCGCCGCTGGCGGTGGCACGCAGCACCGACCCGTCGCTGTCGCTGGTGGGCACCGGTTTCGCCTACCGCTCGGACCGCCGGGCCCGGCAGGCCCGGATGGTCGCGGCGATGCTGCCGCAGGTGCGCGACGTCCGCCGCGCCGGTGCCGCCGCGCTGGACCTGTGTGCGGTCGGTGCGGGCTGGCTGGACGGTTACCTCGAGCACGGCTGCAACTGGTGGGACTGGGCAGCCGGGGCGCTGGTCGCCCGGGAGGCGGGCGCCGTGGTGCACATCGCAGGCGGCCCGGCCGACCTCGGCCCGGACGGCGGCGGCCTCGGCGCCGACGTGACGTTCGCCGCAGCCCCCGGGGTGGCCCAGGAGCTGGCGGCGCTGGCCCGGCGCAGCGGCGCTGCGGAGGTCTGACTCGGCAGTCGCCCGCGGAGGCCGTCCGACACCAGGTTGCCGGTGGTGGTCGCGTGTTCGACGGCACTCGGTGCGGAGTACGCGACAGCCGCGATCGCGGCCAGGCGGGCCGGAACGCGTCCCTGCCCCTGTCTGCTCGGCCCGCATCGGAGGGGCCGTCCATCGGAACGGTCGTCATCAGAACGGGGGCTCCGCGGTGTCGGCGGCGTGTGCGGCGGCGTGTGCGGCCGGGGCGGGGGCCAGTTCCCAGAACCCGGGCCCGGTCCTTCCCGGCGGGGCCGTGGTGGCACGCACCGGCCCGATCGCCGCCAGCCGCACCCTCGGCGGTGCCCGGGCTGGTGGTTGCCGACCGTGTCGCGTCCGGATCTGTGGTGTCCGAACTGCGCTGTCCGGCCCCGTGCTGTCCGGGTCCGGGTTGGACGGCTCTGGGCCGCCGGATGCGGTGCCGGCGGACGCGGTGGCGGTTCCTTCGCTGACCAGGCCGGTCTCGCGCAGGACCAGGTCGATCAGGGCGTCGACGCGGCGGTGGTCCATCGCTCGGGGGTCGGCGGTCGGGCAGGCGCGGGCGTGTTGGTCGAGGACGGCGTAGATGCCGGTGGCTGCGGCGGCGGGAGGAACGCGCGCAGGGTGGCCATGTCGTCGGCGTCGGAGGTGACGGCGACGCCGCGGGTGCGGGCCCTGCGGTCCCGGCGTGGCAGGCAGGTCGGGGTCGGCGAGTCCGACGAGGAATCGTTGGATCGCGGCCCGGAGCTGTCCGGTGGTCTTGCCCGGCGCGGTGGGCAGCACCTTGGCCTGTCGGCGCCCGACGACCCGCCGTCAGCAGACTCCCTGGCGGGCCTGGGCGAGCAGTCCCGGGTCGGCCTTGGAGCCGCCCACGTTGCCGGCGGAGGAGAGCTGGTCGAGCACGTCCCGGGCCGCCCGGCCCGGCGCGACGTCGGTGAAGGCGCTCCCGATGACCACGTCTACCACCGAGCCAGGCCGGTCGTCGCGGATCAGCTCCACGCACGGCAGGGCCAGGGCCAGGGTCGAGGCCGCAGCCTCGCCGGAGGGGCCGAACCGGGCCTGGCCGATGCAGTCCAGGTTGCCCTCCGGGTAGGCCGGGTCGTTGCCGGGCGAGGAGGCCTCGCCGAACTGCAGGTCCTTGAGCTGCGCGGCCACCAGGTTCGCCTGGCCGCGCTGGCCGCCGGCGTTGAGCACCTGGAACCGGGCGTCGTCGGGCGCGACCGGGGCGATCTCGGCGAGCGTCGCCCGGTCGATCTCGGAGCCGGCCAGGGTGCCGGTCGCGGGCGTCGAGCAGTTCGTCGACCGGGCGCCGTCGGTGGTCGTCGACAGCACCATGGTCCAGGTGACCGCGACCAGCACCGCCAGTACCGCGGCGGTGATCACGATCGGCCGGGTGCGGCGCCGCTCGTAGCGCCGCACCGGACCGGCCTGTGGCCACCGTGTCGCCATCAGAACGACCCCCCGTCCAGCAGGTGGTGGCCCAGCGCGACGAGCGGCCCGACGGCGCCGTCGAGACCCTCGGCCATCTCCTCGGGCACCGACCCGGCACGCACCCGGGACAGGATCCCGGCCAGCACCACGGCCAGCTTGAACGCGCCGAAACCGACGTACCAGGGCAGCTCGCCGACGTCGAGACCGGTGCGCGCGGCGTACGCGTCGACGAGCTCGGTGCGGGTCGGGAAGCCGGGCAGTTTCGTCGGGGCCGGCAGCCGCTGGGCGTCCCGCCAGATCGGGTCGTCGCCGTCCTGCTGCCAGTAGACGAGCAGCAGCCCCAGGTCGGCGAGCGGGTCGCCGAGGGTGGACATCTCCCAGTCCAGCACGGCCAGGATCCGGCCCGGGTCGTCGGCGGCGAAGACGCAGTTGTCCATCCGGTAGTCGCCGTGCACCACGGTGTGCCGCTGGGTAACCGGCACCGCGGCCCCGAGCCGCTCGGCGAGCCGGGTGAGCTCGCTCTCGGTGTCGCCGTCCACCGCCGTGTCGTCGTCGGAGTCCCGTGCGGCGGCCCACTGCTTGCCCCAGCGCCGGATCTGGCGTTCCAGGAAGCCCTCCGGCCGCCCGAAGTCGCCGAGCCCGACCGACGCCGGGTCGACCGCGTGCAGCGCGGCCAGGACCTCGATCAGGGCCGTGCCGGCCCGGGCCCGCTCGGCCTCGGTCCCGGCCCAGCCCGCGGGCAGCTCGTCCAGCGGGACGACGCCGTCGACCAGTTCCATCACGAAGCACGGGGCATCGGTGGGGGCGTCGGGGCCCGCGCCGTCGGAGGTGGCCAGCACCGCTGGCACCGGGACGTCCGTGTCGGCCAGTGCCGAGATCACCCGCTGCTCGCGCCCCATGTCGTGCGCGGTCGCCGCGACCGACCCGACCGGCGGCCGGCGCAGCACGACGGCTCCGGCCGGGCTGGCCACCCGGTAGGTCAGGTTGGACCGCCCGGCGCCGATCGGGGCCAGCTCCGCCTCCCGCCAGCGCTCGTCGTGCAGGGTCGTGGCGAGCCACCCGCCGACCGCCGCGGGATCGGCTCCTGGGGTGGGCTTGCGGGCACTCGTCGTCACGCCCGCGGAGCGTAGTCGGCGCGCATCGACGGCGAAGGACGCGACACCCGTTCGTCCCCTCGCCGGTGCGCGGAGGTGCGGCCGATCGAGTGCTCCCGGTCACGACGCCGATACCGGCCGCGACACGCGCCGGACGCTGGGCTACCCTTCGCGCCCGCCGGTGGCGGACGGATCGTCCCGGACGGGAGTCGTGTCGATCATCGACGGACGTGGTCCGGGGGTGAGACCGGCGTCACGTTCCGACCCGGGCACAAACCTGGTCGCCGCGACGTTCTCCTGCGGCACGCGACGACTTGACCGATGCGAAGGATCTGCCGCTGACCGGGGCCCGTGAGCGGCACGGATGTGAATGGCAAGGGTGAGACCGATGGCGACCGACTACGACGCCCCACGGCGCAACGAGGCCGACGAGATGGCCGAGGACTCGTTGGACGAGCTCAAGCAGCGCCGCAACGAGGCGCAGTCCGCGGTCGTCGACGTCGACGAGACCGACACCGCGGAGAGCTTCGAGCTGCCCGGCGCGGACCTGTCCGGCGAGGAACTGACCGTGAACGTGCTGCCCAAGCAGGCGGACGAGTTCACCTGCGCCAGCTGCTTCCTGGTGCACCACCGGAGCCGGCTGGCCAGCTCGTCGGGCGGGCAGTTCATCTGCCGCGACTGCGGCGCCTGACAGCGACACACAGGCACCGACACACAGGCAGCACAGCGGCGCAGCCCACGGCGCTACGTGAACGGGTCCCGGCCGATCGGCCGGGACCCGTCGTCGTCCGTGGGGGTCCGGGTCAGGGGGTCTGCGAGGTCCGGTCCTGCGCGGCGGTGATCGCGTCCCGCAGCTCCTCCGGGCGGCGGCTGCTGAGCACCCAGTAGGGCTCGTCCGACGCCGGATCGGTGATCTCGACCCGTACCAGCGGCCCGACCCAGGCCCGGTGCAGCACGTACGCCGCCGGATCGAGGTCCGGCCCCATCGCCCGCTGCTTGTCGGCGCGGGCCACGGTGTCGGTGACCCCGACCACCGAGAGCGGCACCGAGCGCTCGTTCGAGACCAGCCGACCGTCGCGCACGGTGGTGCGGCTGCGGCCCATCCACCACAGCGCGAGCACGCACAGCGGGATCATCGTCAGGTAGCCGATCCAGGCCCGCAGGCCCGGATAACCCATGTGGATCTCGGCTCCCAGCAGCACGCCGAGCCCGACGGCCGGTAGGTACCACCACACCGGAACCGACAACCGCTCGTCGAACGCAGTGGGGCCGGACGTCGCAGAGTCCTTCTCCGGAGGGCGGTGGTTCACAGCTCCCAGGGTAGCGTCGCCCGCCGTGCCCGGTTCCGTGCCTGCTCCCCCGGACGAGCCGCTGGTCGCACCGTCTGTCGACGTGCTGCTGACCCGGCTCGACCCCGGCGTCCCGACGCCCGCGTATGCGCGGCCCGGAGACGCCGGGGCCGATCTGGCGACCGCCGAGGACGTCGTGCTGGCCGCCGGCGAACGAGCCCTGGTCGGTACCGGGGTGGCGGTCGCGCTCCCGCCCGGTCACGCCGGGTTCGTGCACCCGCGTTCCGGTCTCGCCGCCCGCTGCGGGCTGTCGATCGTCAACGCGCCAGGGACGGTCGACGCCGGTTACCGCGGCGAGATCAAGGTGTGCCTGGTCAACCTGGATCCGGCCGAACCGATCACGCTGCGCCGGGGTGACCGGATCGCGCAGCTGGTGGTGCAGCGGATCGAGACGGCCCGGTTCGTCGAGGTCGCTGCGTTGCCGGACTCGGCCCGCGGGGGTGCGGGGCACGGCTCGACCGGTGGCAACGCCGTCCTCGGCTCCGGGGAAGGCGGTCGCTGATGGCCGGGCGCGTACGCGGGCGGATGTTCGACATCCGGCCCGAGCACGACGACGAGGGCCCGGCCACCGGGTCCGGCAGCTATCCCGGATACCCGGGGTACGGCGAGGATTACGACGACGATCACGACCGGGGGCCGGACCGTTCCGGGCGGCCGGCAGCCGGTCGCAACGGAGCCGGTCCCAACGGCTCCGGTCATAACGGCTCCGGCCGCAACGGACCCGGACGGAACGGGTCGGTCCGCGGCGCCGCCGCCGGCGCGGCCGAGCCCGCCACCACCGCGGTGCGGGCGGTCCGCGGCGGGACCGGCGCTCCGGGCACCTCCGGCCGGTACCCGACCGGCGGCCGGGTCGCCCCGGACGGCCGCTGGGACGACGAGGAGCCTCCCCTGCTGAGCCATCGCAGCAGCGAGCCCGCCTACGCCCGCGACCACACCCCGCAGGGCTTCGACGGCGGGGATCCGGACGACCCCGCCTGGGGTCGCGGCGGGTACAGGGACACCCACGACGGCCACGGCCACGTGGACCACAGCGACGACCTCGACGACGAGTACGTGGACGACATCGACGACTACGACGGCGACGAGTACGTGGACGACTACGACGGCGACGCCCACAACGACTACGACAACGACTACGACAACGACTACGACAACGAGTACGACGACGAGTACGACGAGGACGAGTACGGCGTCGGCGACGCGCCGCTGTCGGTCCCACCACCGGGGTCCGGCGGGCGGCCGCTCGGCCCGGCCGACGTGGAGGAACTCGACCCGTCGATGACCGACGCGCTGGCCCGCGTCGACCTCGGGTCGGTCCAGGTGCCGGTGCCCTACGGCGCCGAGATGAAGCTGGAACCCTCCGGGGGCGAGCGGCCGCAGGCCGTGCACCTGCTGCTGCCCGAGGGCCGGATCGCGGTCAGCGCGCTCGCCGCGCCGCGGTCGTCCGGACTGTGGGCCGACCTGGCCGCGGAGATCGAGGCGTCGCTGCGCAAGGGCGGGGCCCGGGTGCGTAGCGCCCGCGGCGACTGGGGCCGCGAGCTGCACGCCCGGACCGAGAACGCGGCGTCGGTGTTCGTCGGTGCCGACGGCCCGCGATGGATGGTCTACGGCGTCGCGACCGCGTCGCTGGAGACCGTCGACGCCCTCGACGTGGAGCTCCGCCGGGTGCTGCGCGGGATCATCGTGGTCCGCGGGAAGTCGCCGTACCCACCGCGCACCGTGCTGCCGCTGGAGCTGCCCGAGCGGCTGCGCGAGGCGCAGCCGGAGGCGGCGCCGCAGAAGGCGAGCATCACCGTGTCGGTGCCGGCACCGGTCGACGACGAGACGACCACCGCCGCCCCGGCTCCCGGTAACAGCGGCGCGACCCCGCGCGCCACCGGTGCGTCCTCGCGCAGCACCGGCGCCACACCGCGCGACACCGGTGCGACGCCGCGCGAGCCGGTCGGGCCGTCCCGCCGGAGCGGCGCCCGGCCGTCCCCGGCCGCGCCCCCGCCCGGCGTTCCGGCCGACCCGCCGCCCGCGCCGATGCCCCGCCCTGCCGAGCCGTCCACCCGGGCGTTGCCGCCGGTGGGGCGTCCGGCGGCCCGCGCCGTCCCGGCCGAGGGCGCCGCCGAGCGGACGACCGTCGCCGGGCCGCCGCTGCGTGCCCGGCCGGAGCAACCCGCCGAGCGCACCACCGTCACGCCCGTGCCCGCTGCCGACGACGACGGTGCCCGCCGCACCCCCGACCGCGCTCCCGGGCCCGGGTGGGGACGACCCGGGCGCCCGGATCGGCCCGTGCGGGCACACCGCCCCGGTCTGGACGGCGCCGGCCGGGCCGACCGCGGCGCCCTCGCCCGGCGCCATCCGGCCCCCGCCGCGGCGCCGCCGGACGAGCGTGCGGCCGCCGAGCACGGTGTCGGCGAGCGCGAGTCCAGGGACCGCGGGTTGGACGAGCGCGGGTTCGGTGAGCGCGGGTTCGATGAGCGGTTCGACGACCGCCGGCCCGCCGCTCCGCCGGAGGAGTACCCGCTCGGCGCCCCTGCCGACGGGCACGCCCCGTCCGACGATCGGGCCCGAGCCGACCAGCACGGCCGATCCGGTCCGGCCGGTGGCCGCCGGCGGCCCGGCGTCCGCCCGGCCCCGGCCCGCGGTCCGGCTGGTAGGACGGGGGATGACCCCGGCGAGTCGGACACGCCCGCCTACGGCGCGGGCCCGTCCGGCCACGAGCCGATGCCACCCCCGGCCCGCCGGGACCCCGCTGTGACCGCGCTCTCCGCAGCCGAGCTGCTGGCGGGCACCGCCGCCGATCCCGCGGGCCAGGACCGTTCCACCGGGAACAGCGGCCGGGGCGCCCGGTCCGGCACCGGTGCGGACAGCGCCGCCTTCGGCCGCGGTGCGAGCGGAACCGGACCGGCCACGACCGGTCGCGCCGGTCGCCGTCGCTCCGCCGAGCCGGACGCCGGCGACCGCCCGTCCCGCGACGACGACCTCCGGACCGGGCGGGCGCCGGCCGGGGGGCTCGACCTCGGTCCGCGGACCTGGCGCGACGATCCCGACGACGTCGTCGGCCGCGGCCCGGCCGCGGGCCGTGCGGACAGCGCCCCGGACCGCACAGGGTCGGACAGTGTCGGGGCGGACCGCGTCGGATCGGATCGCACCGCGTCGGATCGGGTCGGCTCGGCTCGCCTCGGTTCGGACAGCCTCGGATCGGACAGCGCCGCATCGGATCGGGCCGGATCGGACCGGCCGCACGGTCCGATGGCGATCGAGGACATCCCGCTCGCCGACGTCCCGCTGATGGAGGCGACCCTGGACCGGACGCGCGAGCCGGAGCCGGAACCTCCGGCCGCCGACCCGCTGCCGCGCCGACGCCGGGCGCCGGACGCCGATCCGGTGCCGCGACGTCGCCGGAGCCCGGACACCGACCGCGCCGCCGCTGCCGACGAGCCCGCTGCCGACGAGCCCGCCCCGGCCGCCGACGACCACGGCTGGCTCTCCGCGGAGATCGCGGCCACCCGCCGCAGCGGCCGGCACGGTGCCGGCACCGGGACCGGCTGGTCGGTGGCCGACATCCTGGCCTCCGCCGCGACCGGGGACATCGACGGCGTGTCCCGCCGGGACGAGGAGGACGGTTCCGCGGCCGACCCCGCCGCGGACGAGGACCTGTTCCGGTCACCGGCCGAGGCGGGGGAGCGGTACCGCAGCACGCCGGGCCGCCGCGCGTCGCACGGCGCGGGTGCCCCGGACCGCGCCGCCGACGACCACCGCAACGGTCACCGTGGGCCGGACGACCTCGCGGACGTCCGGCCCGGCGCGGACGACGACCTCGTCCGGCACCGCACGGATGCTGCCGACCACGGCGCCGACTTCGCCGGTCGGAATGCCGACCCCGCGAGCCACAGCGCCGGCTACGGCAGCCGGAGTGCCGACCCCGCCGGCCATGGCGCCGACTTCGCCGACCACGGCACGGACGCTGCCGCGGCCGGGTACGGCGACGCGAGCCCGACCACTGGGGATTGGATCAACGGCCACCGGACCAACGGCCACCGGACCGACGGGAACCGGACGAACGGTTACCCGGTCACCGGACTGGCCGACTACCGGCGCTCCCGGCGCGCCACGGGCCGGAACGCGGCCGGAGCCGCGCAGGATCCGCTCGACGGGTCGGCGTACGAGCCGGACACCGAGGCGGATCCGTGGACCGGTCGCGCGGCCGGCGGGTCCGGGTTCACCGGGCGGTGGGCGTCCGGTGGGCGCGGCGAGGGCACCGATCCCCGCGAGCTCGGACGGCACCGGCGGGACTGATCCCCGGCCGTGCCGGTGACCCGTGCCCCCGGATCGTCCGGTCCGTGCCGCGGCCGGCCGCGGGCCCGGCCACCGGGCGCCGGCGGGGGACCGTCCGGCGCGGCGGCCGGGCCGTGGTCGGCATCCGGTCACGACCACGGGGCCGCCGCGCGGGGTTACCCTGACGACGCGCCCCGGGGTGCGCGATGCCCGGACCGACCGGGTCCGCGCGGGCCGGGGAGACAGCGGGCCGAGGAGAGACATGGGCAGCACGGAGGGCGGCACGTTCCGCCGGATGCTCCGCACACTCACCAGCGACGTCGACGAGCTCGACGCACGCGATCTCGCGGAGGAGGTCGAGGAGACCGGCGCCCGCCCGGCGCGCGACTGCGCGTGCGGTGAGGAGGTCACCATGCTCGGCCGGATACGGAGCGTCGAGGTGGGCCCGCAGAACGCCGAGGCGACGCTGAAGGCCGAGCTGTTCGACGGCACCGACGGCGTCACGCTGGTGTGGATGGGCCGGCGCCGGATCCCCGGGATCGAGGCCGGCCGGACCATGCGCGTACGCGGGCGGGTGTCGATCCGGGACGGGCAGAAGGTGCTCTACAACCCGTACTACGAGATCTGCCAGGCGCAGTGACGAACCACCGACCGACGAACCGACAGTGACCGACCGGGCGCCCCGACACGTCGGGGCGCCGTGACGAACCGGGCCCGGCGAACCCTGCCGGGCCCCGTGAGCGATCGGACCGGAGTGAGCGACTCCCACCACGACGACCCCCCGACCACCCGGCTGCCGCGGGTCGACGCACCCGCGGCGCCGGAGCAGGAGACCGGCCGGATCGGCGAACCGGTCCCGCCCGCGTCGGAGGGCAGGCAGCCCACCGGCCCGACCCTGCTGGAGCAGATGGGCGGCGTACCCGGGATCGTCGCCTCCACCATCCCGGTGGTGGTGTTCGTCCTGGTCAACGTGCTCGCCGAACTGCGGATCGCGCTCTACGCGGCGCTCGCGGCCGGCGTCGCGGTGCTGATCTGGCGGCTGGTGCGTCGCGACCCGATCCAGCCGGCGATCTCCGGTCTGATCGGCGTCGGGATCTGTGCCCTGGTGGCCAACCAGACCGGTGAAGCCCGCGGCTTCTACCTGCCCGGGTTGCTCTACAGCGCGTTCCTCGGCCTGGTCGCGCTCGTGTCGATGATCGTCCGGTGGCCGCTGGCCGGGGTGATCTGGCACAGCATCAACGGGCACGGCACCGAGTGGCGGCAGGACTCGCGCCTGGTCCGCGCCTACGGCTGGGCGACCGGCGTCTGGGCGGCCACGTTCCTGGCGAAGGTGATCGTCCAGGGTGGGCTCTACCTCGCGAACTCCGAGACCTGGCTGGGCGTCGCCCGGCTGGCGATGGGGTACCCGCTGACGGCGGTCGCGATCGTGGCCACCGTGCTGATCGTCCGCCGCGCCGAGCGCTCGGCGACCACCTGAGACGGTCACCGGGTCCGGCTCAGGAACGCGCCAGCGCGTCCCGGATCTCCTCCTCGACCGCAGCCGTCGCCACGAACAGCAACTCGTCGCCCGGCTCCAGGGCGTCGTCGGGCTGCGGGACGATCACCCGGCCGCCGCGCAGGATCGTCACCAGCGCCGAGTCCGGCGGCAGGATCAGCGACCGCACCGGGCGCCCGGCCAACGGCGTCGCCTCAGGCAGCGTGACCTCGACCAGGTTCGCCTGGCCCTGGCGCAGTGTCATCAGCCGCACCAGGTCACCGACGGCCACGGCCTCCTCGACCAGCGCCGCCAGCAGCCGCGGGGTGGACACCGCGACGTCGACCCCCCAGTTCTCGCCGAACAGCCACTCGTTGCGCGGGTCGTTCACCCGCGCCACCACCCGGCGCACCCCGAACTCGGTCTTCGCCAGCAGCGACACCACCAGGTTGACCTTGTCGTCGCCGGTCGCGGCGATCACCACGTCGCAGCCCTCGATGCCGGCGTCCTCCAGCGAGGCGAGCTCGCAGGCGTCGGCGTGCGCCCAGTCGGCCTCCGGGACGGCGTTCGGGTCGATCTGGGTGAGGTCCCGCTCGATCAGCAGCACCCGGTGCCCGGACTCGACCAGCTCCAGCGCGATCGACCGCCCGACGGCGCCCGCGCCCGCGATCGCGACCCGCATCAGTCCTCCTCCGGCGGCGCCGCGGCGGCCGCCGTCACGTCGCTGACCGTGCCCGAGACCGCCGCCACGTACACGGTGTCCTCGGCCTGCACGGTGGTCCCGGCCTCCGGCAGCACGCCGGTGCCGAACCGCACGATGAACGCCACCCGGGACCGGGTGGCCTCCTCCAGGCTGCGCACCGAGCGCCCAGCCCACTCCTCGTGCAGCGGCAGCGGCAGCACCGCCACCGTGCCGGTCGGCTCCCGCCAGGCCGTCGCCACCCCGTCCGGCAGCAGCATCCGCAGCAGCCGGTCGGTGGTCCACGGCACGGTCGCGACCGTCGGGATGCCGAGCCGCTCGTAGACCGCGGCCCGCTTGGCGTCGTAGATCCGCGCGACCACGCGTCCGACGCCGTAGCTCTCCCGCGCCACCCGGGCGGCGATGATGTTCGAGTTGTCCCCGGAGGAGACCGCGGCGAACGCGTCGGCCGAGGCCACCCCAGCCTCGTCGAGGACGCTCCGGTGGAAACCGAAGCCGACCACCTGACGTCCGCGGAAGTCCGGTCCGAGCCTGCGGAACGCCTGCGGGTCCCGGTCGATCACCGCGACCTCGTGGCCCAGCCGTTCCAGGCCGGAGGCCAGGGACGCGCCCACCCGGCCGCATCCCATGATCACGACGTGCATGGCGAGAGGGTCCTTCCGGCCGTTCGGGGCCAGCGGATGTGCGATTCGTGCGGTTCGCGCGGCTGCCGTGGCCGGCGCGCGATCGCGCGCGCACGCTATCGCGTCGCCCCGGTGCCCGGGGCTTAGGCTGCGCACCGTGTCCACGCTCGCCGTCGCTCTCAAGCGGCTCGTGGTCGGACGACCGCAGCGCAGCGACCGCCTGACCAGCACGCTCCTGCCCAAACGCATCGCCCTGCCGGTCTTCGCCTCGGACGCCATGTCGTCCGTGGCGTACGCACCGGAGGAGATCTTCCTGACCCTGTCGGTGGCCGGGGTCGCCTCCTACACGATGTCGCCGTGGATCGGGCTCGCGGTCGTCATCGTGATGCTGACCGTGGTGGCGAGCTACCGGCAGAACGTGCGCGCCTACCCGTCCGGCGGCGGCGACTACGAGGTCGCCACGGTGAACCTCGGCCGCAGCGCCGGGCTCACCGTGGCCAGCGCGCTGCTCGTCGACTACACGCTCACCGTCGCGGTCTCGGTCTCCGCGGCGGCCGCGAACATCGGGGCGCTGGTGCCGTTCGTGGCCGAGCACAAGACGCTGTTCGCGGTGACCGCGATCGTCGTGCTGACCGCGATCAACCTGCGCGGCATCCGCGAGTCCGGTACGACGTTCGCGATCCCGGTGTACGCCTTCATCCTCGGTGTCGCCGCGTTGATCATCTGGGGGCTGACCCGGATCCTGCTCCTCGGCGACGACATCCGGGCCGCCAGCGCGGATCTCGACCTGGTGGCCGAGGGCGACCAGCTCACCGGGTTCGCGCTGATGCTGCTGGTGCTGCGGTCGTTCACCCAGGGCGCGGCCGCGCTGACCGGCGTCGAGTCGATCTCGAACGGCGTACCGGCCTTCCGGAAACCCAAGTCCCGCAACGCGGCCACCACGCTGCTGCTGCTCGGCGGGATCTCGGTGACGATGTTCATGGGCCTGATCGCGCTGGCCCAGCTCACATCCGTGCAGATCGCCGAGGACCCGGCGCGGCAGTTCCCGGACGCCTCGCCCGGCTACCAGCAGCAGACCCTGCTGGCCCAGCTGGCCGGCGCGGTGTTCGCCGACTTCCGACCGGGCTTCTTCTTCGTGATCGTGACGACCGCGCTGATCCTGGTGCTGGCGGCGAACACCGCGTTCAACGGCTTCCCGGTGCTCGGGTCGATCCTGTCCCAGGACCGCTACCTGCCCCGCCAGCTGCACACCCGCGGCGACCGGCTCGCGTTCTCCAACGGCATCGTGCTGCTGGCGTTGTTCGCGATCGGCCTGGTGGTCGGGTTCGAGGCCGAGGTCACCCGGCTGATCCCGCTGTACACGGTCGGCGTGTTCGTGTCCTTCACGCTGTCCCAGGCCGGGATGGTCCGGCACTGGACGCGCGAGCTCGAGCTCGGACCGGAGCCGGCCGAGCGGCGCCGGATCCGGCGCAGCCAGGCGATCAACGGCTTCGGCGGCTGCATGACCGGGCTGGTCCTGGTCACCGTGCTGGTCACCAAGTTCACCCTCGGAGCCTGGATCGCGATCGTCGCGATGGCCGGGTTCTTCGTGCTCATGCGGTTGATCCAGATGCACTACGACCGGGTCTCCGCGGCGCTGGTCGCCGACGAGGCCGACGACGTCCTGCCCTCCCGCAACCACGCCG
Source organism: Pseudonocardia nantongensis (assembly GCF_046546495.1). Taxonomy (NCBI): domain Bacteria; kingdom Bacillati; phylum Actinomycetota; class Actinomycetes; order Pseudonocardiales; family Pseudonocardiaceae; genus Pseudonocardia; species Pseudonocardia nantongensis. The sequence goes on from NZ_JBKGXT010000010.1 coordinate 160,176, forward strand.
TGGTCCTGGTCTCGACGGTGCACAAGCCCACCCTGCGGGCACTGGCCTACGCCCGCGCCACCCGGCCGGACATCCTCGAGGCGGTCACCGTCAACGTCGACGACACCGACACCAAGAAGCTGGTCGAGCAGTGGGGCAAGCGGAACCTGCCGGTGCCGCTCAAGGTGGTCGAGTCGCCGTACCGGGAGATCACCCGACCGGTGCTGGACTACGTCAAGCGGATCCGGTCCGACTCCCCGCGCAACGTGGTGACCGTCTACATCCCGGAGTACGTCGTCGGCCACTGGTGGGAACAGGTGTTGCACAACCAGAGCGCGCTGCGGCTCAAGAGCCGGCTGCTGTTCCAGCCCGGCGTGATGGTGACCAGCGTGCCGTGGCAGCTCCCGTCGTCGTCGCGGACCCGGGCGTTGTCCCCGCTGAACGCCCCCGGCGCGTCCCGCCGCGGCTATCCCGCCGGGAAGCCGGCGCAGCTGCCCGGCGAGCGGGTCGACCGCGACGGCAGCAGCGCCGGGACCGCCGGCGGGCGCGGCACCGGACGATCCGGGGGAGACCGATGAGCGCGGTTCCGGAGACCGGGGACTGGACCGACCGGATGCTGGAGCTCACGGTCGGGGCGGTCGCGCACGGCGGGCACTGCGTGGCCCGGGCGCACGACGACCGGTTGCCGGCGCCCGAGCAGGGGAGCGGCCGGGTCGTGTTCGTCCGGCACGCGCTGCCCGGCGAGCGGGTCCGGGCCGTGGTCACCGAGGACCCCGGCGGCGCGTTCTGCCGGGCCGACACCGTCGCCGTCCTGGAGGCGTCGCCGGACCGGGTGCAGCCGCCCTGCCCGTGGGCCGGTCCCGGCGGCTGTGGTGGCTGCGACTTCCAGCACGCCTCCCCGGCGGCCCAGCGCGGGCTGAAGACCGCAGTGCTGCGCGAGCAGCTGGACCGGCTGGCCGGAGCGGCCGCGCCGCGCTCGGCGGTCGGCTTCGACGCCGTCGAGGTCGAGGAGCTGCCCGGTGGACCGCTGGGCTGGCGCACCCGGGTCCGGCTCGCCGTGGACGACGTCGGCGTGCCCGGCCTGCGCGCGCACCGCAGCCACGACGTCTGCGAGATCGCCGACTGCCCGCTGGTGCCCGGCGGCGCGCTGGAGCCGGTGCTGGCACGCCGGTTCCGGCCCGGGTCCGAGGTGGACGTGACCGTCGGCGACGACGGTGCCGCCCGGGTCGACGCCGGCGGGACCGCGCGCGCGGCCGGGCGCGCCTGGGAGCTCTCCCCGGGCACGTTCTGGCAGGTCCACCCGGAGCTGGCCGGCACCCTCGCCGGCGTCGTGCGGGACTGGGCGCAGGCCCCGCTCGGCGGCGTCGCCTGGGACCTCTACGGAGGGGTCGGCGTGCTGGGTTCGGTGCTGGCCGGCCAGGTCGGCCCGGACGGGACGGTGCTGGTGGTGGAGTCCTCGCCGTCCGCGGTGACGGACGGCCGGACCGCACTGGCCGACCTGTCCCAGGTGCGGTTCGTGCAGGCCCGGGCGGAGCGCGAGATCGCCCGGCTGGAACCGGCCCCGGACGTCGTCGTGACCGATCCGCCGCGGGCCGGGCTCGGCGGTGCGGCCGTGCGGGCGCTGGCGGCCCGCCGCCCGCGCCGGGTGGTGCACGTGGCCTGCGACCCGGCCGCGCTTGCCCGGGACCTGGCGCTGTTCGCGGACAACGGGTACCGGGTCGCCGCGCTGCGGGCGTTCGACGCGTTCCCGATGACCCATCACCTGGAGGCGGTGGCGGTGCTGGAACGGGACGGTTGAGCCGGTGCCGTTTACGGACCCGCACCTGTCCGGCCTGCGCCGAACCCCGACGCCGTGCGTCGGGCACTCCGCTGATGATCGCCCGTCGTCGCGGTGGCGACCCGCTCCCTGGCGAGGAAGGGTCGGGTCACGACTGCGCGCTCCGACCCGGGTGGGCGCGGGTCGGATTCCCCTCGACTCAGCCGGACCGCTAAGGTGAGGGGACACAAGGAAATACGCTGAATGCACTAAGCCCCCGTAGCCCAAACGGCATGAGGCAGCGGATTCAAAATCCGTACAGTGTGGGTTCGAGTCCCACCGGGGGCACCGTCGACCCGATTCTGTCGGTGGTCGCTCGCACACTTGTGCCATGCACCCGCGGGGTACCGTCGACCACGCTTTGTCCCTGCTGGCCGCCGGTCGCACGTGTCGTGACGTCGCCCGTGAGCTGGGTCTGCCCGAAGGCACGGTGGGCCACTGGCGTCGGGGGTCCCGTCGGGCCGCCGATCCCCAGCCTCGGTGTTTCCGGTGCCGCGGAGAACCAGCGCCGCCCTGCTACCCGTACATGCTGGGGATGTACCTCGGGGACGGCCACATCGTGGTCGGCCGGCGCGGGGTCCAGTCGTTGTCGGTCGTCGGCGACGACGGATGGCCCGGCATCCTCGACGAGGTCAAGGCGGCGATGGGAGGGCTGCTCGGTGGTGCGGTGTGCCGGGTCCGGCGGATCGGCTGTACCGAGGTGAAGAGCTACTCCAAGCACTGGACCTGCCTGTTCCCCCAGCACGGACCCGGCATGAAGCACACCCGCGCCATCCGGCTGGAGCCCTGGCAGCAGCGGATCGTCGAGGCCCACCCGGCGCCGTTCCTGCAGGGGCCGTTCCACGCGGACGGCTGCCGCGCGACGAACCGGGTCCGCGCCCGGCGTTCGGACGGGACCGTGACCGAGTACGCCTATCCCCGGTGGTTCCTCGCCAACACCTCGGAGGACATCCTGCGGCTGGCCGAGGATGCGCTGGACCTGTTGCGGATCGCGCACCGGCGGAACCGTCCGACATCGCTCTCGGTGGCGCGGCGGGAGGCCGTCGCGGCCCTGGACGCCGCGATCGGACCGAAGAACTGAGCCGTGCGCGTCGGCCGTCATAACGCCCACGTTGTGACGTGTTTCCGCACACGAAAGGCCGAAGTGAGGCGACCGGAGGGTGACATCGGCGGTAGCGTGGAGCCTTCCGGTCCCAGATTCGTCATGGAGGAGATCCCCGGTGGCCGACAACGTTCCCGCAGAGAGCCCGGCCGAGGCCGGCCCGCAGCCCGGGTGGCGGGTGCTGGTCGTCGAGGACGAGGCCCTGATCCGGATGGACCTGGCCGAGATGCTCTCCGAGGAGGGCTACCAGATCGCCGGTGAGGCCGGCGACGGCGAGGCCGCGATCAGCCAGGCCCGCGAGCTCCGGCCGGACCTCGTGATCATGGACGTCAAGATGCCCAAGAAGGACGGCATCGAGGCGGCCGGGACCATCGTCGAGGAGAAGATCGCTCCGGTCGTCATGCTGACCGCGTTCAGCCAGCGTGACCTGATCGAGCGCGCCCGCGACGCCGGCGCGATGGCCTACCTGGTCAAGCCGTTCGCGCGGCACGAGCTGGTGCCGGCGATCGAGCTGGCCGTCTCCCGGTTCGCCGAGAAGAAGGCACTCGAGGACGAGGTCGCCTCGCTCACCGACCGGTTCGAGACCCGCAAGGTCGTCGACCGGGCCAAGGGCCTGCTGATGACCCACCAGAAGATGAGCGAGCCGGACGCGTTCCGCTGGATCCAGCGCACCGCGATGGACCGCCGGACGACGATGAAGGCGGTCGCCGAGGCCGTCGTGGAGGGTCTGGCCCCGGCCAAATCCTCGTCCTGACCGGGTCGCCCGCTCCGCGCCGTACCCGAGCCCCGTCACGCACCCGCGCGTGGCGGGGCTCGCTGCGTCCGGGGCGAACGGGCTCGCAGAACTGTCCGGAACGTTACGGACCCGACGGTTCCGAAACCGTTCCGATTCCGTTCCGTGGCGCATCCCGGGGAAAGCGGAACCGGTAGCCGTGGTCGTGTGATCGACATCGGCGATCATCCGGCGCGACAACCGCGCCCTGGATCATCACATTCTCGTCACGAGTGTCGACCGTCCCGTTTTTTCTGAGGCGGCCGTACTAGTTTTCCGCCATCCTCCCCGCGCGCGGATGACCGTGGGGGCCGGTCATAAGGAGAACTCGTATGGCTCGATCCACGTGGCGACTCGCCGCCCTCGCCGGGGTGGCGTCGCTGGTACTGGCCGGATGTGGTGGTGGGGACGCCGGTGGCTCCGGCGGGGGCGGGGAGGCGGCCCCGGACGGCGCCGCTCCGGAGTGCACCCCCGCCCAGGCGCAGCCGAGCGGCAGCCCCAGCACCGCGCCGCTGAAGATCGGCTCGCTGCTGCCCGAGACCGGCAGCCTGGCCTTCCTCGGCCCGCCGGAGTTCGCCGGTGTCGACGTCGCGGTCAACGAGATCAACTCCGGCGGCGGCGTCCTGGGCAACCCGATCCAGCACCTGCGCGGTGACTCCGGTGACGACACCACCGACATCGCGAACCAGACCGTCGACCGGCACCTCGCCGGCGGCACCCAGGTGATCGTCGGCGCGGCCGCGTCCGGCGTCTCCAAGCTGGTGATCGACAAGATCACCCGGGCCGGCGTCGTCCAGTTCTCGCCGGCGAACACCTCGGACGAGTTCACCTGCTGGCAGGACGCCGGCCTGTACTTCCGCACCGCACCGCCGGACGTCCTGCAGGGCCAGGCGCTGGCCCAGGTGATGACCGCCGACGGCGCGCAGCGGGTGACGCTGATGGCCCGCAACGACCCGTACGGTGCCGGGCTGGCCGACTCCACCGAGCGCAACCTGATCTCGGCGGGGATCCCGCAGGACCAGATCCAGAAGATCATCTTCGACCCGAACGCGGCGTCCTACAACCCGGAGATCGACCAGGTCGTGCAGTTCAACCCGGACGCGGTCGCGGTGATCGGCTTCGACGAGTCCAAGCGGATCCTCACCCGGATGAACGAGGTCCAGATCGGCCCGGCCCAGAAGGCGATCTACGGCACCGACGGCAACATGGGCAACTCGCTCGGCGAGGGGCTCCCGCCGGGCCTGCTGAACGGGATGAAGGGCACCTCGCCGCTGACCCCGCTGGCCGGTGACTTCCAGCAGCGGCTCAAGCAGCAGGATCCGAGCCTGACCGACGTCCAGTACGCCGGTGAGTCCTACGACGCGGTGATGCTCTCCGCGCTCGCGGCCGAGGCGGCGAAGTCGACCAACGGTGCCGACATCGCCACGCAGATCAACGGGATCACCAAGGACGGCGAGAAGTGCGACTCCTGGGCGACCTGCAAGGGGGTGATCGACCGCGGCGGTGACCCGGACTACGACGGCGTGACCGGCACCCTGGACTTCACCGACGCCGGTGAGCCCGGATCCGGCAGCTACGGGGTGCAGACCTTCACCCCGGAGAACACGCTGAGCCCGGACATCCAGTACGTCCGGGTCGGCGCCCAGGGCTGACGCCCGCACGACACCACCACCACCACGACGAGAGGGGCGGGCCACACGGCCCGCCCCTCTCGTCGTGCCCGGCCGGGGTCGGTCAGCGCTTCTTCTCGCTGCTGCCGGCCAGGGTGCCCAGGTACAGCTCGATGACCTTCGGGTCGTTCAGCAGCTCCCTGCCGCCGGCGGTGTAGGCGGCCCGGCCCTGGTCGAGGACGTAGCCACGATCGCAGATCTGCAGGCAGCGGCGGGCGTTCTGCTCGACCATGATGATCGACACCCCGCTGGCGTTGATCCGCTTGCAGCGCACGAACACCTCGTCCTGCAGCATCGGGGACAGGCCCGCGGAGGGCTCGTCGAGCAGCAGCACCGACGGTTCCATCATCAGCGCCCGGCCCATCGCCACCATCTGGCGCTCGCCGCCGGACAGCGACCCGGTCTTGGTCCTCCGGCGCTGCCCGAGCATCGGGAACAGGTCGGCGACCTCGTCGAACCGCTTCGCGAACGTCCGGGGTCGCAGGAACACGCCCATCTGCATGTTCTCCTCGATGGTCAGCGAGGGGAACACGTTGTCCCGCTGCGGCACGTAGCCGACACCCCTGGTCACCAGGACGTGCGCCTTGGCACCGGTGATCTCGGCGTCGCGCAGCCGGACCCCGCCGGTGCGCACCGGGATGAGCCCGAACATCGCCTTGAGCAGCGTCGACTTGCCTGCCCCGTTCGGGCCGATGATGCCGACGATCTCGCCGTCCCGGAGGAAGAAGTCGCTGCCGGTCAGGATGTCGACGCCCGGGACGTACCCGGCGACGAGGGAGTCGCAGCGCAGGAGCGCCCCCTCGGCCAGCTCGGCGTGCACCTCGGGGGCCGCTGCCTCCTCCGGCGTCCGGGCCCGGTCGGTACCGGATGCGTTGTCGCTCACGAGCGCTTCCCCTCCTCGGACGGCTCGGCCCGCTCCTCGCCGACGATCTCGGCGGCCTCCATCTCCTCGACCAGCTCGGCGGTCTCGCCGACCGGGTTGCCCTCGGCGTCGAACTCCAGCACCTGGTCGTGGTGGGCCCCCAGGTAGGCGTCGACCACGGCCTCGTTCGACGACAGCGCCTCCGGCGGGCCCTCGGCGATCACCCGGCCCTGGGCCATGACGACGACCCAGTCGCTGACGTCGCGGATGACGTCCATGTCGTGCTCGACGAACACCACCGTCATGCCCTCGTCCCGCAGCGACCGGACGTGGCCCAGCAGTGTCTGGGTGAGCGCCGGGTTCACCCCGGCCATCGGCTCGTCGAGCATGACGACCGTCGGGTCCATCATCAGCGCCCGCGCCATCTCGAGCAGCTTGCGCTGACCGCCGGACAGCGACCCCGCGAGGTCCTCGGCCTTGGCGTCGAGCTGGAACCGTCGCAGCAGCTCGTGGGCCCGCCCGGTGATCGCCTTCTCCTGGGCGCCCCAGCCGGTGAACAGCGCGCCGAGGAAGCTCTCGCCGCGCTGGCCGGTGGCGCCGAGCCGCATGTTCTCCAGCACGCTCATCCCGGCCAGCGCCTTGGTGAGCTGGAAGGTGCGGACGACGCCCCGGCGGGCGACCCGGTGCGGGGGCAGCTTCTGCAGCGCCGTCCCCTCGAACGTCCAGGACCCGGTGTCGGCCCGGTCGAAGCCGGTGAGCAGGTTGAACAGGGTGGTCTTGCCGGCACCGTTCGGCCCGATCAGGCCGGTGATGGCGCCGCGCTGGATCTCCAGGTGCCCGACGTCGACGGCGGTCAGACCGCCGAACGTGCGGGTGACGTCGTCGATGGTGAGCACCGGGTCGGGCTTGGCCGCCCCCGGCTCCGGCGAGGTGCCCGACAGCGTCTCCCGGGCGGTGGTCCGTTCCGGGGTGGCAGCGGGGGACGGGGACTCATCGGCCATCGCCGACCACCTCCCTCCTGCGTCCGAAGATGCCCTGGGGACGGAACACCATCATGAGCCCCAGGAACAGCCCGACGAGCACGAAGCGGATCGCGCCGACGTCCTGGGACTCGACGAAGGGCAGCAGCGGGTCGTCGCCAGCGGTCGCCTGGCGCAGGAACGCGTCGGCCACCGAGAGCAGGAACCAGAAGGCCATCGCGCCGATGACCGGGCCGAGCACCCGGCCCGCCCCGCCAAGGATGAGCGCGGCGTAGGCGAAGAAGGTCTGCGGCGGGGAGTAGAAGTCCGGTGTGAGCGACTGGGTCGCCAGCGCGAACACGATCCCGCCGAGGGCGCCGAACACGCCGCCGAGCGAGAGCGCCTGCATCTTGTAGGCGAAGACGTTCTTGCCGAGTGCGCGGGCGGCATCCTCGTCCTCCCGGATCGCCTTGAGCACCCGGCCCCACGGGCTGCGTACGAGCAGCCAGGTCAGGAGGGTGCACAGCGCGACGACGGTCCAGCCCATGAGGATCGCCCACAGGTCGGGTGCCCGGATCTCGAGACCCAGCAGGCTGTAGCTCTCCTGGGTGAACGGGTTGGCCGCGGCGAAGGCGTCGCCGAACCCGGTCAGCCCCTGGGTGCCACCGGTGAACTCGGTCTGCGAGGTGGACCGGGTGATCAGCCGCAGGATCTCCGCCGCGGCGATCGTCACGATCGCCAGGTAGTCGGCCCGCAGCCGCAGCGTCGGGATGCCGAGGATCAGCGCGAGCGCGACGCCGCACGCCATGCCGATGATGACGCCGAGCCAGAGCGGGGCGCCGTAGTTGGCCACCGAGATGCCCATGCCGTACGCGCCGACCAGGGCGAACCCGATCTGTCCGAAGTTGAGCAGTCCGGTGTAGCCGAAGTGGATGTTCAGGCCCAGCGCCAGCAGCGCGAAGAAGATGGCCGACGGGCCGATCAGCTGGGTGAAGCCGACGGCCGCGAGGTTTCCGAAGTCGATCACGTCTGCCCCCTCAACCGATCCGGGCCCGGCTGCCGAGCAGCCCCTGCGGACGGAACACCAGGATCACGATCAGCACCGCGAGACCACCCAGGTACTTGAGGTCGAGCGGCAGGACGAGCGTGGACAGCTGGACCAGGATGCCGACGATCAGGCAGCCGAGCAGCGCGCCGTAGGCGGTGCCGAGACCGCCCAGGATGACCCCGGCGAACATCAGCAGCAGCAGCCGGAAGCCCATCTCGTACTGCACCGTGCTGGACAGCTCGGAGAGCGCGAACAGCACACCTCCGAGGGTGGCCAGCGCGCCGCCGAGCATCCAGACGAACAGCACCACCCGGTCGACGTCGATGCCGGAGGCGGCGGCGAGGTCCCGGTTGTCGGCGACGGCGCGCATCGCCTTTCCGATCCGGGTCTTCTGCAGCAGCAGCGCGACCCCGATCAGCACCACGACCGCCACGACGATCGCCGAGAGGTCCTTGTCGGTGAGCGCGATCGGGCCGTAGTCGCGCACGGTCTGGGCGGTGTAGTCGGTGAACGACTCGGACCGGCCCCCGAAGACGATCAGGACCAGGTAGCGCAGCGCGATCGACAGGCCGATCGAGACGACCAGCTGGGCGATCAACCCGGCCCCCCGGCGTCGCAACCGGCGCCAGATCCCGAGCTCGTTGGCGGCGCCGAGCAGGGCGCCGATCACTATCGCGATGATCGTCGCGGGGATGAGCTGCACCCCGCCGGCGACGTTGACGTACCAGGCGACGACGGCCCCGATGGTGACCATCTCGCCGTGCGCGAAGTTGGTGAGCCCGGTCGTTCCGAAGATCAGCGAGAGGCCGACCGCGGAGATGCCGATGACCAGGCCGAACCGGATGCCGTCGACGAGCAGCCGCAGGAACAGCGCCACCGGGGAGGTGTCCAGCCCCTCCTGCTCCTCGCCGAACCGGAACACGACGGTGTTCAGCGAGCCGTCGGCGACCTCGCGGGTGACCTCGCCCTGCAGCACCTGGGTGCCCGGCGGGAGGGTCGCCTCGTCCAGCCGGAACGTGTAACTGCCGGCGGCCGGGACGCTGATCTGCCACCGGCCGTTCGCCTGCGAGGTCCCCTCGCCGACCGGCGCCCCGTCGCGCAGCGCCACGATCGTCACGTCCGGCAGCGGCTGCCCGCTCTGGTTGCGGAGCGTGCCGCTGACGCGGATGCCCTGCTCCTGGGCGGGGGCGACCGCTGTCGCGGCCGGGCCGGGGGAGCCCGTGCCGGCGAGGGCTGTGCCGGAGAGGGCGGTGCCGGCGAGGGCGGTGCCCCCGAGCAGCACCACCAGCAGGCCGATCAGCCAGCGGGACGCGGCCGCGCCGCGGGCGCGCGACCTGCGGACCACGGGTCCCGCGCGGCGCTCGGGGTGCGGTGAACTACGGGATGGAGACAAGGTGGGTCCGTCCTCGTCGGCCGTTCGCGACCCCCGGTTGGGTGATCGGGAGTGAAACTAGCCGAGAGGTGGTCGCTGACGAACCGATCGGACGGGGCCGTGGCCGAGCCGTAACGCGGACGTACCGCAGGGCGACGATCAGGTCACGAGCGGTCGTGTGTCGCGGTGCAGACAGGTCAGCTTCGCGGTGCAGACCCGGCGGCCGGCATGGTCGGTCAGGACGATCTCGGTGGTCGAGGTCGAGCGTCCGACGTGGACGGGCCGGGCGGTCCCGGTGACGTACCCCTCGGTGGCCGAGCGGTGGTGCGTGCAGGCGAGCTCCAGCCCGACCGGGAACCGCTCGGGCAGCGCGTGCAGCGCCGACAGCGTGGACCCGAGCGTCTCGGCGAGCACCGCGTTCGCGCCGCCGTGCAGCAACCCGTAGGGCTGGCGGTTGCCCGCCACCGGCATCCGGCCGACGACCTCGTCCAACGTGATGGTCAGCAGTTCGATGCCCATCCGGGTGGCGAGCTGCTCTGCGGCGTGCTCCGGGGCGAGTTCGGGGAGCTGGGCGGCGTCGATCGGCACCCGGGCACCGTACGGCGCGCAGGACGCCCGCCCGCCGGGAGGGCTGGAGCCGTGCCCCGGGCCCGGACGCCCGATCGGGTGCGATCCGGTCGCCCCACGAGGGCGCGCCCCGGCGTCGCCGGAGAGATCACCCGGAGAGATCACACCGCGCCGGCTTGCCGGATCGGCCCGGTTCGGTGACCGTGAGCGACACGGCGCCCCGGGCCCCCGGTGCGCCCGGACCGGCGGGAGGAACGAGAGTGGCGGACGACAACGCGCGACCGTCGGCGGCCGAGGCCTGGGCCACCTTGCAGGCGGGCAACCTGCGCTGGCAGCGGGACGAGCGCGACGAGCCGCGCCGGTCGGCCGAGGAACGCGCGGCGGTCGTGGCGGGCCAGACGCCGATGGCGATGATCCTGTCCTGCTCGGACTCCCGGGTGCCGGCCGAGCTGCTGTTCGACCAGGGGGTCGGCGACCTGTTCGTGAGCCGCACGGCAGGCCAGGTCGTCGACGACGCCGTGCGCGGCAGCCTGGCGTTCGGCGCCGGTGCGCTCGGCATCCCGCTGCTGGTGGTGCTGGGGCACTCGGGGTGCGGGGCGGTCAAGGCCGCGGTGGGCGTCGCGGGCGGGGGGGCCGCCCCGACGCCGTCGACCCTGGGCGCGCTGGTCGGCGACATCGTGCCGGTCTGCGTCGGCGACGGCACCGACCCGGACGCCGACGTCGCGGCGGCGGTGGACGCGAACGTCCGGCGTGTGGTGGCGCAGCTGTCCGCGGACGCCTCGCTGTCCGGTGCGGTCTGCAACAACCGGCTGACGATCGTCGGGGCGCGCTACGACCTGGCGACGGGCGCGGTCGTCGAGGTCTGAGTCGAGAGCCCGGCCGAGCTCGCGGCCGAGGGCTCAGCCCGGCCGGCGGGTCACGAAGATCGCCGTGCCCGGGAACAGCTCGCCACGCAGCCGGGACCACTGCCCCCAGACGCCGTCGTGCCACTCCGGCCACTCCGGCTCGACCAGGTCCTCCAGCACCAGCCGGGCCGCGACGACGTCGCGCACCCGGTCGCCGAGGGTCCGGTGGTGTTCGACGTAGGTGGCCCGGCCCTCGCCGTCCACCTCGAGGTAGGGGGTCCGGTCGAAATAGGACTGGGTGACGGTGAGCCCGGCCGGGCCGGGGTCGTCCGGGAACGCCCAGCGGATCGGGTGGTTCACCGCGAACACCCACCGGCCACCGGGCCGCAGCACCCGGTGCACCTCGCGCATCACGCGCCGCGGGTCGGCGACGAAGGGGACCGCGCCGAACGCGGAGCAGGCGAGGTCGAATGTGGCGTCGCCGAACGGCAGGTGCTCGGCGCCGGCCTGCACCAGCGGGACGTCGGTGCCGAGCCGCGCGTTGAGGACGGCGGCGTGCCGGAGCATCCCGCCGGAGACGTCGAGGGCGACCGGGCGGGCGCCCTGGGCGGCCAGCCACCGGCTGCACGGCGCGGACCCGGCGCCGACCTCCAGGATCCGCGCGCCGATCAGTTCCTCCGGCGGGCCGAGCAGGCGGGCGTCGCCCTCGTGCAGCCGTTCCGGGCACCAGACGAACTCGGCGTCGCCGATGTCGGCGCCGTGTTCGGCCAGGTAGTCGTCGGCGTCGGCGTCCCACCAGCGGCGCCCGGCGGCCTCGGACTCGGTGCTGCCCACGCGGCGGCGGGCGACCCCGGCGGTGCCGACCACCTGCTCGGCGGAGAAGTACTCGTCGCGGGTGCTCATGACCACCCGATCGTCGCAGCGTGCGCCGCTCGCCCGTTCATCGGACCCGCATTGCTCCGCTGATTCGGGCCCGCGTAGCATGATTCGCGCACCGTGGTCAACGTGGCGGAAGCCCTCCGGCGCCTCTCCGGCGCCCGTGCCGGCCGTCCGCCGCGAGCGACAGATCCAGCGACATCGACCGCGGGGAATCGACGCCAGAGGGTGACTGCTACAACGTCACAGCTACACGACCCAGAAGCGGTCGCTGCTGCAGCAGCGGGCGTACCGACAGAGCCAGAGAAACCCACCGGAGCACCCCACTACATGTCCACCGACACCACCGCCGCCCCGACCACGCCGCAGGTCGCTATCAACGACATCGGGTCGGAGGAGGACTTTCTCGCCGCCATCGACCAGACGATCAAGTATTTCAACGATGGCGACATCGTCGAGGGCACCATCGTCAAGGTCGACCGTGACGAGGTCCTGCTCGACATCGGCTACAAGACCGAGGGCGTCATCCCCTCGCGGGAGCTGTCGATCAAGCACGACGTCGACCCCGCCGAGGTCGTCGAGGTCGGCGAGTTCGTCGAGGCCCTCGTCCTCCAGAAGGAGGACAAGGAAGGCCGCCTGATCCTGTCCAAGAAGCGCGCCCAGTACGAGCGCGCCTGGGGCACGATCGAGGCCCTCAAGGAGGCCGACGAGCCGGTCGAGGGCACCGTCATCGAGGTCGTCAAGGGCGGCCTGATCCTGGACATCGGGCTCCGCGGCTTCCTGCCGGCGTCGCTGGTCGAGATGCGCCGCGTGCGCGACCTGCAGCCCTACGTCGGCCGCAAGATCGAGGCCAAGATCATCGAGCTGGACAAGAACCGCAACAACGTGGTCCTGTCCCGCCGCGCCTGGCTGGAGCAGACCCAGTCCGAGGTCCGCAGCGAGTTCCTCAACCAGCTGCAGCGCGGGCAGGTCCGCAAGGGCGTCGTCTCCTCGGTGGTCAACTTCGGTGCGTTCGTCGACCTGGGCGGTGTCGACGGCCTGGTGCACGTCTCCGAGCTCTCCTGGAAGCACATCGACCACCCGAGCGAGGTCGTCGAGGTGGGCCAGGAGGTCACCGTCGAGGTGCTCGACGTGGACCTGGACCGCGAGCGCGTCTCGCTGTCGCTGAAGGCGACCCAGGAGGACCCGTGGCGGCTGTACGCCCGGACCCACGCGATCGGCCAGATCGTGCCGGGCAAGGTCACCAAGCTGGTGCCGTTCGGTGCGTTCGTCCGCGTCGAGGAGGGCATCGAGGGCCTGGTGCACATCTCCGAGCTGGCCGAGCGCCATGTGGAGGTGCCGGAGCAGGTCGTGCAGGTCGGCGACGACGCCATGGTCAAGGTCATCGACATCGACCTCGACCGGCGCCGCATCTCGCTGTCGCTGAAGCAGGCGAACGAGGGCATGACGACCGAGACCGAGTTCGACCCGACCCGGTACGGCATGGCCGCCGAGTACGACGACCAGGGGAACTACATCTACCCCGAGGGCTTCGACGTCGACACCGGCGACTGGAAGGAAGGCTTCGAGGAGGCCCGCGCGGCCTGGGAGAAGCAGTACGCCGAGGCGCACGCCCGCTACGAGCAGCACATGGCGCAGCTGCGTAAGGCCGCCGAGGCCGAGGCCGAGGGTGGCGACGACGTCGCCGCGGCCAACTACTCCTCCGGCGGTGGCGAGGAGCGTTCCGCGAACACCGGCGGCGGCGGTGGCGGCGCCAGCACCGGCACCAGCAGCGCCCCCGCGGAGACCGGTGGCTCGCTGGCCAGCGACGAGCAGCTCGCCGCGCTGCGGGAGAAGCTGTCCGGCGGGGCCTGATCGCCCCGTCCCGGTCGTGACCGACCGGGTGTGACACGCACCGAGCCCCGGTGACCCCTGTGGTCACCGGGGCTCGGTGCGTGTCCGGGCCGGTTCCGGTGCGGGGCAGGCGGTCCGGCCGCTGCGGGTGAACGGCCGGCGCCGGCCATCGGCGTGTCGGGACGGACGCGCCGGGCTCAGGTCACGGTTCGGCAGCAGTCGATGACGCTTCGGGAACGTCAGCGGAAGTCGATCTCCATCGGACCTAGATTGGGAGCATGGCCGGCCGCACCGTCCGCCGGATGCAGTCCGGCTCCTCCCTGATCTGGCCGTCCCGGGCTGCCGGGGCGCCCACCTCCGCCCGTGCCCGTCGCGGGCCCGTCGCCCTGCTCGCCGGCTTCGCCCTGCTCGGCGGCGTGCTCGCCGGGTGCGGCACGGCCGCCGGTGATCCCAACATCGCCGTGCCGACGTTCACGGCCGAGAAGTCCGGTTCCGCGCAGGCCGGCGAGGAGCCGGTCGAGATCGCCCTGCCGGTCGACTGCGCCGAGCTGATGGATCCCGAGCAGGCCGGTGCGCTGTTCGGCCAGGTGCTCGGCACGGTCTCCGTGCAGACCGTGCGCGGCGTGCCCCAGCCCGCGGTGAACCGGACCGAGCGGACCGCCTGCACCTACCGTGCCGGCGGGCAGGAGCAGGCCGTCGCCGGGTCGCGCAACACCGGGCCGGTGCTCTACCAGCTCAATATCGGCCGGTACGGCGACGCCGCGTCGGCGACGCGGCAGTGGCAGCTCAACACGAACGCCGAGCGTGGGAACGCGATCGCCTCCCGCGACCTGAAGATCGGTGACATCCCGGGGGTGCTGATCGAGCGCCCGGACGAGACCACCCTGGCCGTGGTCTACGGCGTGGACACGCTGACCTTCGTGCTGCCGGTCTCCGCGCCCGGGCAGACCCGGTCGGCCGCCGAGACGCTGCCCGACCTCGCGCAGCGGATCATCCCGGCCCTGACACCGACCCAGCCGCCCGGCAGCCGCCCGTCGGCCGTGCCCGCGCCGGCACCCGTGCCGGGCCCGGAGGCGCCGCGGGCCGGCAGCACCTGATCGGGCGCCGGTCGCGGCACCCGCACGCCCGGCCGGCCCTTCCGCCGTTACGGTGACCACGTGCTGCGGACAGGGCTGACCGGGGGTATCGGAGCGGGCAAGTCGACGGTCGCACGCCGGCTCGTCGAGCGCGGCGCGGTGCTGGTGGACTCCGACCGGATCGCCCGTGAGGTGGTGGCGGCGGGGACCGAGGGGCTGTCCGCGGTCGTCGAGGCGTTCGGCGAGCAGATCCTGCGCCCGGACGGCGAGCTGGACCGCCCCGCGCTGGCCTCGGTCGTGTTCGGTGACCCGCAGGCTCGGCGGACCCTGGACGGCATCGTGCACCCGCTGGTCCGGGCCCGGTCCGACGAGCTGGTCGCCGGGGCCGCGGCGGACGGGATCGTCGTGCAGGACATCCCGCTGCTCGTCGAGGGCGGGACGGCGCCGGCGTTCCCGCTGGTCGTCGTGGTCGGGGTCGACGAGCAGGAACGGGTCTCCCGGCTGGTGTCCACCCGCGGGATGGCCGAGTCCGACGCGCGGGCCCGGATCGCCGCCCAGGCCACCGACGAGCAGCGCCGCGCGGCCGCTGACGTCTGGCTGGACAACTCCGGCTCGGCGGAGGAGACCCGGGCCCGGGTGGACGCGCTGTGGGACGGGCGGCTGGTGCCGTTCGAGGAGAACCTGCGGGCGGGCCGTCCGGTCGCGGCCGGCCCGCCCCGGCTGGTGCATCCCGACCCGACCTGGCCGGACCAGGCCCGGCGGCTGGCCGATCGGGTCGCGGTGGCGGCCGGGTCGCGGGGGAGCGGGGTGGAGCACGTGGGGAGCACCGCGGTCCCCGGGCTGCTCGGCCGGGACGTGCTCGACCTGCAGCTGGCCGTCACCGACCCCGCGGACGCCGGCCCGGTCGGCGAGGCGCTGGCCGAGGCCGGGTTCCCGGCCGACCCGCACGACCCGGGTGACGGGGCCGGCACGGTGGCCGTGCACCGCTCGGCCGACCCGGGCCGGGCGGCCGTCGTGGTGCTGCGCGAGCAGGGCTCGCCGGCGTGGCGGCACGCTGTGGAGCTCCGGGACCGGTTGCGCGCCGACGACCGGGCCCGGGACGCCTACGCCGAACGCAAGCGCGCCGCCGCCGCCGCGCTCTACGCCGACGATCCGGACGCGTTCCGCTACTCCGCGCACACGGCGGCGTGGCGAGATGACCCGAACGGCTGAACGGCGTCGTGCGGATCACGTCATTCGCCTCGTTGTGGGTCACGCCGACCCGCATCTGTAACGGCCTTCGCTCGTTGGTCGACAAGGCGGACAGGGGCGCCCAACGCTCGGTACCGCCGGATGCTGGCGGATGTCCGCCGATCGCACCCGAGCCGGGCGTGGTCGTCGGACGGTCCGGGTAGGGCGAGGAGAGGGCACGAGGTTGAGCACGGTGGCACAGCGACACGGGGCTGACGGCGTTCCGGCCGGACCCGGTCGTGCCGCGGAGCCCGGCTACGACGCCTGGGCCGGTCAGCCCGTGCCCCCCGACCAGTGGACGGGCGGTGAGCCCCCGCCGATCAGCGGCGCGATGGTGCAGCAGCACCGCACGCTGCCGCACGGCGAGCTGCGAGCCGACTACGGCGCCCACCTGGAGGCGCACTACCCGCGCCTGGTCGCTCAGCTCTACGCCATCACGTTGAGCCCGCAGGACGCGCACGACGCGGTGCAGGACGCCTACTCGCGGGCCTGGCGGCGCTGGACGGAGCTGCGTTCGCGGGACGACGACGGCCCGGAGGACGCGGCCGTGGGCTGGGTGCGCCGGGTCGCGATCCGGACCTCGATGCGGGGCCGGCTGCTGCGCCCGCGCCGCCGCCGGGCGTCCGAGGAGAGCGACCCGCGCACCGCCGCGCTGCTGGACGCGCTGGGCCGGTTGGCCCCGGCCGACCGGCGGGCCGTGGTGCTGCACCACATGGCCGGGCTGCCCGCCGGTGCGGTCGGCGCGCTGGAACGGGTGTCCGAGCAGACGGTCCGGGCCCGGCTCGCCCGGGGCCGTGAGGTCGTGACCGAGGGCATGGCCGAGGCGCTGGACGAGATCGTGGGGCCGGCCGGTACCGCCGAGGGGGGACGGGGATGACGAGGGTGCGCGACAGGGATTTCCACGCGGTCGACCGGGAGTTCCACCGGCTCGACGACGTGCTGGCCGCGGCGGTGCCGTTGCCCGCGGTCGACGACGTGATCGCCCGCGCGGCCGGGGCCCGGCGCGCCACGTCCGCGGCGGCGGCGGCGGTACTCACGGTCGGTTCGCTCGGTGGGGTCACCGCGGTCGCGACCGCGGCGGCGCCGGGCGGGTCGTTCGTCAGCCCGCCGTTCGCGATCGCCTCGCCGAGCACGTCGGCGCCGTCGCCGCAGCCGATCGAGGCCGGTGCGCCGGGGTCGGCCGAACAGGGCCCGCCGCCGGCGTTCGACCCCTCCACCGCGGCTGTCGACGGGGGTGCGCTCCCGCAGTCGCCGGACGGCACCGCCGCCGCCCCGGGCGGGCCGGGCCTGCCGCCGCCCGCCGGTGGCGGTGGTGGTGCGGGTGGCGCCGCGCCCCCGCCGCCCCCGGTCGCGCCGACCCCCGACCCGACCCCGCCGGGTGGGAACCCGGGCCCGGACGACCCCGGCCCCGGCGGCCCAGGGGACGAGCCCCCCGGCGGTGGGGACCCCGGTGACGAGAACCCCGGCGGCGACGACCCCGGCGGCCCCGGGGGCGGCGAGGGCGGCGAGGACCCGACGACGCCGCCGTCCGACCCGAGCACCACGCCGAGCGACCCGAGCACGGACCCCACCGACCCGCCGAGCAGCGACCCGACGACGCCGCCGTCCTCATCGAACGGGGAGGGCACGCCGGACCCGACGACCACGCCGTCGACCAGCTCGTCGGCTGCGCCGCCGTCGTCGACCAGCGGGGGGCCGAGCAGCAGCTCCTCGTCGAGCTCGCCCTCGTCGACGTCGGCGGGGAAGGGCACACAGAGCAACGCGGTCGGGCTGGGCCCGGCGCAGCACTCCGCGGTCTGACGGACCGCAAGGCCGGCCGGGGGCCGGGGGTCAGCCCCGCAGGTCGGCCGGCGGGACCGGCTCGGCCCGCGGCCCCAGCTCGATCCCCCGGGACGCCAGCCAGGCCTCGTGGTCGTGGCCGTGTGCGGCCAGGCCGTCGAGCACGGCGTGTGAGCGTTCCAGCGCCAGTTCGGCGAGGCGGGGCTCCAGCAGCCCCTGCGCGACGGCGGCGACGTACTCGTCGACGTCGAGCAGCTCGGTCTCCCGGCCCCGGCGCACGACCAGGTCCAGGTAGAGATCGGTCATCCGCAGCAGCGGGCCGTCCCGGACGATCTCGGCGACGTCGACGTAGAGGTCCTGGTCGCGCTCGTGCCCGGGGCGCCAGTACCAGTCGGACAGGCACACCCCCAGCTCGGGGAGCACCCAGGTCTCGATCCACCAGGCGTTCGGCCGGGCGACGACCGGGCGGGACAGGTAGAGCCCCCAGTCGTGCACCCGGAGCTCGTGCGCCGGGCGCTCGACGCCCTTGGTGTCGATCTGGAGGCGGGCGCTCGGGTCGAAGACCTGGGTCTTGGGCGGGTGCACGGGTGCATCGTGCCTGCCCGCCCCGCATCGGGCGAAACTGTCGGTGGGTGCTCGTACCCTGGGTTCATGGCATTCGCGACCGAGGTCCCGGGCAGCGCCGCCGACCGGCAGGGCAACGTGGAGATCCGCGTGCAGCCCGAGGCGCATCCGGACGCGGGCAGCACCCCGTCCGGCACCCCGCTGGCGCACTCCGAGCACCGTCCGGTGGGCGAGATCGAGCGCAAGGACGGGCGCTTCCGGGTGGTCAGCGAGCACAAACCGGCCGGTGACCAGCCGAACGCGATCGCCGAGCTGGACAACCGGTTGCGCGGCGGCGAGCAGGACGTCGTGCTGATGGGCGCCACCGGTACCGGCAAGTCGGCGACCACCGCGTGGCTGATCGAGCAGCAGCAGCGGCCCACGCTGGTGATGGCACCGAACAAGACGCTCGCCGCACAGCTGGCCAACGAGCTGCGGGAGATGCTGCCGCACAACGCGGTGGAGTACTTCGTCTCCTACTACGACTACTACCAGCCCGAGGCCTACATCGCGCAGACCGACACCTACATCGAGAAGGACAGCTCGGTCAACGACGACGTCGAGCGGCTGCGGCACTCGGCGACGATGAACCTGCTGTCCCGGCGCGACGTCGTCGTGGTCGCGTCGGTGTCCTGCATCTACGGCCTCGGCACGCCGCAGTCGTACCTGGACCGGTCGGTGCAGCTCACGGTGGGCGAGGAGGTCGAGCGGGACCGGCTGCTGCGCCTGCTGGTCGACGTCCAGTACACCCGCAACGACATGTCCTTCACCCGCGGCACGTTCCGGGTCCGCGGGGACACCGTCGAGATCATCCCGGCCTACGAGGAGCTCGCCCTGCGGATCGAGTTCTTCGGCGACGAGATCGAGGCGCTCTACCACCTGAACCCGCTGACCGGGGACACGGTCGAGCAGGTCGAGGAGATCCGGATCTTCCCGGCGACCCACTACGTGGCGGGGCCGGAGCGGATGGAGCGGGCGGTCGCCGACATCGAGTCCGAGCTGGAGCAGCGGCTCGAGCAGCTGGAGAACCAGGGCAAGCTGCTGGAGGCCCAGCGCTTGAGGATGCGCACCCAGTACGACATCGAGATGATCCGCCAGGTCGGGTTCTGCTCGGGCATCGAGAACTACTCGCGGCACATCGACGGCCGCGGCTCCGGCACCGCACCGGCCACGCTGATCGACTACTTCCCGGACGACTTCCTGCTGGTCGTCGACGAGTCGCACGTGACGGTGCCGCAGATCGGGGGCATGTACGAGGGCGACATGTCGCGCAAGCGCAACCTCGTCGAGTACGGGTTCCGGCTCCCGTCGGCGGTGGACAACCGTCCGCTGACCTGGGAGGAGTTCGCGGACCGGATCGGGCAGACGATCTACCTGTCCGCCACGCCGGGCCCCTACGAGCTCAACCGCACCGGCGGCGAGTTCGTCGAGCAGGTCATCCGGCCGACCGGCCTGGTCGACCCGGAGGTCGTCGTGAAGCCGACGAAGGGCCAGATCGACGATCTGGTCGCCGAGATCCGGGACCGCACCGAGCGGGACGAGCGGGTCCTGGTCACGACGCTGACCAAGAAGATGGCCGAGGACCTCACCGACTACCTGCTCGAGCTCGGCATCAAGGTCCGCTACCTCCATTCCGAGGTCGACACGCTGCGCCGGGTTGAGCTGCTGCGCCAGCTGCGGTCGGGGGAGTACGACGTGCTGGTCGGCATCAACCTGCTCCGCGAGGGCCTCGACCTGCCGGAGGTGTCGCTGGTGGCGATCCTGGACGCGGACAAGGAGGGCTTCCTGCGGTCCGGGACCTCGCTGGTCCAGACGATCGGGCGTGCCGCGCGCAACGTGTCCGGCCAGGTGCACATGTACGCGGACCGGATCACCGACTCGATGCGCTACGCCATCGACGAGACCGACCGGCGCCGGGCCAAGCAGGTCGCCTACAACACCGAGCACGGGATCGACCCGCAGCCGCTGCGGAAGCGGATCGCCGACATCCTCGACCAGGTCTACCGGGAGGCCGAGGACACCGAGGCCGTGCCGGTCGGCGGATCGGGGCGGAACGCCTCCCGTGGCAAGCGCGCGGCGGGCGAGGCCGGCCGTGCCCCGGCTGCGGGGGCCAGCTCCGGGGTGGCCGCCGGCAAGGACACCCAGGGCATGCCGCGGGCCGAGCTGGCCGACCTGATCCAGCAGATGAGCGACCAGATGCTCGCCGCGGCGCGGGACCTGCAGTTCGAGCTGGCCGCCCGGCTCCGGGACGAGATCTCCGACCTGAAGAAGGAGCTGCGCGGGATGGACGCCGCCGGGGTGAAGTAGCGAGATGACCCGGCCCGGTACGTCCGGGGGCGTCCGGTTCCGGTGCGCACCCCGGTACCGACGGGCGGGTCCCGCGCGAGGTGCGGGTGCGCTCCCGATACCGTGACCCACCGTTCCCGTCCACCCGGCCCGTCCGGACACGACCCTGCCCGGCCGACCGGACTCGATCCCGTCGGGACGGCCCGCAGCGGAGGAGCCCCGTGACCGTCACCCGCCCCGCGCCCGACCCGGGCGTGCCCGCCGACCCGGCGCCGTCCGCCCCCGGCGTCCTGCGACGGCTGCGTGCGGAGCTCACCGCCCGCCGGACGCTGTGGGTGACGGTCCCGCTGCTCGCGATCTCGCTGTTCTGGTCCGCGATCCGGCTCGGCGGTTACGCGCTCGACCTGGACATCTACCGGATCGGCGTGCAGGTCTGGATGGCAGGCGGGGACATGTACGGCACCCTGCCGGAGCCGATGAACGGGCCGGTCCTGCCCTTCATCTACCCGGTGTTCGCGGCGGCCGCGATGGTCCCGCTCGCGCTGGTGCCCTACGGGGTCGCGTTCTGGATCCAGTTCGTCGTGTCCGTGCTGTCGCTGACCGGGTGCATCGCGATCGCGGTGCGGGTGGCCTGGCCGGCCGGTGGCTGGGCGGGCGCCGGGATCGTCACCGTGCCGGCGCTGGCCCTGACGCTGCTGCTCGAGCCGGTCGCGCAGACGATGGCGTTCGGGCAGATCAACCTGCTGCTGATGCTGCTGGTGCTGGCCGACTGTCTGCTGCCGCGGACCCGGTGGCCGCGCGGTCTGCTGCTCGGCCTGGCCGCCGCGATCAAGCTGACCCCCGGCGGGTTCGTGCTGTTCCTGCTGGTGCGCCGGGACTGGCGGGCGGTCGGCGTCGCGGTCGCGACCGGGATCGTCGCGACCGGGCTCGGGTTCGTGGTGGACCCGGACTCGTCGTACCGGTACTGGTTCGTCCGGGGCCCGGCCGCCGGCGTCAGCGGGTCGACGTTCTTCTCCAACGAGACCGTCCAGGCGATCCTGGCCCGCCAGGAGGTCGCCGAGCCCTGGTTCACGGTGCTGTGGCTGGTGGTCGTGGCCGTGCTGCTCGCCATGGCGATCCCGGTGATCCGGCGCAGCGAGCCGGTGCTGGCGCTGTCCGCGACCGCCGCCGTCGTGCTGATGGCGACCCCGACCGCGTGGTCGCACCACTGGGTCTGGGTGATCCCGGCGCTGTGCGCGATCGGGGTGCACGCCGCCCGGCACCGCTCGTGGGTCTGGGCCGCGCTCGGCGCGGTGATCGCCACGGTCTTCTACCTCGCCCCGTTCCGGTGGATGCCGAACGTCTGGGGCGTCGAGATGAAGTGGAACCTCGGGGACCAGATCCTCGGCGCCAGCTACGTCATCCCGGCCACGGTGGCCCTGGCCCTGGGCTGCTGGTACGTCACCCGCGGGCCCGGGCGCCCCGGCGGCCCGCACGCACCCGACGAGCTCGCCCTGCGGGTCGGCCAGGGCTGACCCCGCAGGCACCCCGACGCCGGCCTGCGGAGTCGCCATGGCGCGGTTCCATGGCGCGGCCCGCGGCACCCGCCTAACCTGGCGGCAGGAGGTGCAGGTGGACAGCGACGTCCGGAGGCACGACGTTCGGAAGCACGACGCCCCCGAACCCGACGGCGTCTGCGCGGTCCGGCCGGGCACCGACCTGGGCCGGCACGCCCGCATGCTCGCCCGCGTGCACGACGCGACGCTGTCCGGGGACCCCGCCCCGGCACAGTCCCGCCGGCTCGTCGCCCGCTCCTGGGACCGGGTCCTCGCCCAGGGCGTGAACCCGGATGCCGGGGACCCGCCCGGACCGCTCGGCGTCGGCGAGGTCGAGCAGCGCCGGAGCTCGTCGACGCTGGCGGCCGTGCTGCCCGAGCTGCGGTCCGCGCTGACCTCGGTCGCCGAGGACGCCCGGCACGTGATGGTGGTCTGCGACGCCGACGGCGTGCTGCTCTGGCGGGAGGGCTCCACCGCCGTCCGGCACCGGGCCGACGCGCTCGGCTTCACCGAGGGCGCGGACTGGTCGGAGGCCTCGGTCGGCACCAACGCGATCGGTACCGCCCTGGCCGAGGACGGGCCGGTGCAGATCTTCTCGGCCGAGCACTTCGTCCGCAGCCACCACGGCTGGACCTGCACCGCGTCGCCGGTGCACGACCCGCGCAGCGGTGAGCTGCTCGGGGTCGTGGACCTGTCCGGGCCCGCGCAGACCATCCACCCGACGACGGTCGCGCTGGTCAGCACCGCCGTCCGGCTCGCCGAGGCCGGCCTGTGGCGCCGGCACGAGGCCCGGCTCGACGCGCTGCGCAGCATCGGCGCCCCGATGCTGGCCGGCTCGTCCGGCCCCGGCCTGGTCGTCGACGACCACGGCTGGGTCGCCGCCGCCACCGGCCTGCCCGGGGTGGAACGGGTCGGCGCCCCGGCCGCGGACCGGCTGCTCGCGGTGCACGGCCTCGGGTCGTGCCTGCCCGAGCCGGTGCCCGGCGGGTGGCTGTTGCGCCCGGCCGAGGCCGGCGGGCCGCAGCGGATGCGGCTGACCCTGGACCTGGACGGGCGGCCGCCGCGCGCGGTCGTCGAGGGCACCGGCCGGTGGGCGTACCCGCTGTCCACCCGGCACGCCGAGGTGCTGGTGCTGCTGGCCCGCGCCGGGGCCACCGGGCTCGACGCCGCCGCCCTGTCCCGGCAGCTCTACGGCGACCGGGAGCACCTGGTGACCGTGCGGGCCGAGATGTCCCGGCTACGCCGAGGGCTCGGTGGCCTGTTGCTGGCCCGGCCGTACCGGATCGCCCCGGAGGTCGAGCTCGACCTGACCGGCGTCGAGCACGGCCGGATCGTCCGGGAGTCCACCGCCCCCGGCGTCGCCGCCCTGCGCCGGGACCGACCGACCGCCGGCGCAGGGCCCGTCTGACCCCATCTCCGCGTTGCGGAGCGCGGGGTCCGGGGCGCGGCGGGCGGGGTTCAGCTGGTGATGTCCTTGCGGGTGAAGCGCCAGGCGGCGACGGCGGTGAACACCGTCGCGTAGCAGACCGCGGAGAACGCGCCGTAGGTCATGTCGGCCCAGTCGACGTCGGTGGCCAGCAGCGCGGACCAGGCGTCGCCGTAGTGGGTGGGGAGGAAGTTCCGGATCACCCCGAGGTCGTCGATCTGGTCGATGATCTGCGAGAGGATCGACGCCAGCACCGCACCGCCGACGGCGCCCAATGGCGCGTCCGTGCTCACCGACAGCAACAGCGCGAGCCCGGCGACCCAGCTGAGCTGGATCGTCACGTAGACGGCGCCGAGCAGCACCCGCCCGGCCGCGGTCCAGAACGGCAGCGACTCGCCGACCGGCGAGACGAGGTCCCCGGTCCCGTACGCCAGCGCGCCGACGACCAGCGACGCCACCGGGAGCAGCAGCAGCGCCGCCACCGTCAGCAACCCCGCCACGACGGCCTTCTGGCGCAGCAGTCGCGCCCGCGGCACCGGCACCGCCAGGAGGTAGCGCAGCGACGACCAGGACGCCTCCGAGGCCACGGTGTCCCCGAAGAACAGCGCCACCAGCACCACCAGCAGGAAACTCGCCGCCGCGAACAGCGCGAACACCGCGAAGTTCGCCGCGCTGCCCGACGCCAGGTCCACCAGGCTCGGACCGGAGGCGCGGCCACCGTCGTCGTCGCCCAGGGAGAAGGCCGTCCAGAGGATCACCGGCAGCGCTACGACCAGCCCGAACACCACCTGGGTGCGGCGGCGCCGGAGCTGGCGGACCAGCTCGGTGCGCAGGGGCAGGGTGCGGCCCGGGACGGCGGGCGGTGCGGCCTCGCCGACGACCAGGTCGCCGACGTGCCCGCGCCGGGTGGAGAGCTGGCGGCGGTCGGCACCGCCGTTGCCGGAATCGCCGCTGCCGCTGCTCACTGCAGGCCTCCACTCACGTCACGGCCCTCGGGGCCGACCAGCTCCAGGAACGCGTCCTCCAGCCGCCCGCGCGGCCCGGCGGCGCTCACCGCGACGCCCGCACCGACCAGGGCGGCCACCGCGGCGTCGCGCCCGGTGCCGTCCAGGTGGGCGTGCACCACCCCCGGCTCGTCGCCGGTGATCACGTCCGTGACGCCGTCCAGCGCGGCCAGCACCTCGGCGGCACGTGCGGGGGCGTCCACCGTGAACGACGCGGCCCCGCCGGCGGCGGTCATCTCGGCGACCGTGCCGGACGCGACGACCGTCCCGCGGTGCATCACGACGACATCGGTGCAGGTCTGCTCGACCTCGGCCAGCAGGTGGCTGGAGACCAGCACGGTCCGCCCGCCCGAGGCGTAGCGACGCAGCAGCTCCCGCATCGCATGGATCTGCGGCGGGTCCAGACCGTTGGTGGGTTCGTCGAGGATCAGCAGCTCCGGCAGGCCGAGCATCGCCTGGGCGATCGCCAGCCGTTGCCGCATGCCCTGCGAGTAGGTGCCGACCTTGCGGTGCACGGAGTCGCCGAGCCCGGCGATCTCCAGCGTCTCGTCCATCCGGGCCTGTTCCGGCGGTCGCCCGGTGGCCTCCCAGTACAGCCGCAGGTTCTCCGCGCCGGACAGGTGCGGGAGGAACCCGGGCCCCTCGACGAACGCGCCGATCCGGGACAGCACGGCCGCGCCGGGCCGGATCGGGCGCCCGAAGGCGCGCATCTCACCGGACGTCGGCGCGATCAGTCCCATCAGCATCCGCAGCACCGTGGTCTTGCCGGCACCGTTCGGCCCGAGCAGGCCGAGCACCGAGCCGCGGGGCACCGTGAACGCCACTTCGGAGACGGCGCGGAAGCCGTTGCGGTAGGTCTTCGCGAGCCCGCTGACCTCCAGCGGCAGCACGTCCGGATAGTCGTCCGGGACGCCGCCGGCGACGGCGCCCGGATCAGCCCGGCGGGAACGGATCCGGGTCACCGCCCACAGCAGCGCGGCCACGGCCAGCACGCCGGCGATGCCGAGCACCGGCCACAGCGGCACCGTCGGAGCGGACTCGGAGTCCCCGGGCACCTGGGGTACGGCGAGGGTCGCGTCGCCGGCCAGGCCGACCTGCCACACCGCGGGCTCGACACCGGACGCGTAGCCCTGGTCGGTCGTCGCGAGCGCGACGACGAGGCGGCTGCCCGCCTGCACCGGCGCGACCACGCCGGGCAGCGTCAGGGTGACCTCCGCCGGGCTGCCGTCGGCCGGGACGGCCACCCGCATCGGCGCGACCGCGTTGCCGAGCAGCGTGCTGCGCCCGTCCGGGGTGAGTGCGCTGACCGATCCGAACAGCACCGCCTCGGCCGGGGCGGGCTGGCCGGGCACCCGGGCCACCCGGACCCGGACCCGCGGGGCTCCGGACGGCTGCAACGCCTGGCCGACCGGCTCGGAGACGAACCGCGCGGACTGTCCCGGCGCCGACAGCGCGGACAGCGACCCCAGCGAGCCGAGCGACCCCAGCGCCGAACCCAGGCCGGGCAGCGACGTGATCGCCGCCGGGTTGCCGCCCGGCGGGTGCGCGACGACCTGCTCGGCGCCTCTCAGCGGGACCGGTGTGGTCGGGACCGGGTCGGCGCCACCCAGGCCGGGGTAGGCGTCGGCGAGCACCGTGCGCCCGGTCGCGGTGTCGCCGCGGGTCCGGACGTTGCTGCGCACCTGGTAGGCGAACGGCGCCTCGGCCATGGCGCCGGTCTCGCCGTCGGCGGCCGGCAGGCCGCGCAGGTGCTGGTCGAACCAGTCGCCGATCCGGGTCCGGACCTCGGAGTCCGGCGCGGAGCCGTCGTGGCCGCCTGCGAACCACAGCATCGACACCGGTGTGCCGTTCGCGGCGATCTGGCGAGCGTTGGCGTCGGCCTGGTCCAGGCCGAACAGGGTGTCCTGCTCGCCCTGCACCAGCAGGGTCGGTGCGGTGATCCGGTCGGTGACGGTGGCCGGGGAGGACCGGCGCAACAGCTCGGCCAGTGCGGGGGAGACCCGGCCCGTGGTCGCCGCGGCGGTGTAGGCGGCGCAGACGTCCGGGGCGAACCGGCCACAGGTGACCGGCCCGCCGAGGCCGGACCGGGTGGTGTCGGATCCGGCGGGCTCGGACCGGCCGCCGGCCGTGACCGGGGCTTCGGGACCGGACACCGCCCCGCTACCCGCGGACCCCGGGCCGGAGGCGCCGGCCCCGGTCGATCCTCCCGCCCCGTCACCGGACGGCGCGCCGGACGCCCCGGCGCCGGTCGAGGAACCGGCGCCGGCGGAACCGCTGCCGGTGGAACCGTCGCTGCCGGAGCCCCCGGCGGCGCCGCCCGCCACCCGGCCGCCGGAGCCGAAGAACACCCCGGCCCAGCCGCTCTTGAACACCCCGTCCGGAGCGCCGGCGGCGCGGGCCGGGGTGTCGGCCGGCAGGTCGCCCGCGGCCGCGTTGTTCGGGAAGAGTGCCTGCCCCAGGTCGTTCCAGGTAATCAGCGGGGCGATGGCGTCGATCCGCCGGTCGTACCCGGCCAGCAGCAGCGACAGCCCGCCGCCGTAGGACCCGCCGGTGACGCCGACGCGCGGATCCCCGGCGGCGTCGCGCTGCACCTCGGGCAGCGCGCCCAGCCGGTCGACCAGCCGCGCGGCGTCGGCGACCTCGCGGTCCGGGTCGTTCAGCCCGATCGTGCCGCCGCTGGTGCCGAACCCGCGGGCGGTCCAGGTCTGCACCACGTAGCCGCGGGCGGCGAGCTCGCGGGCGTCGGTGTCCACGCTCTGCCGGGTGCCGCCGAAGCCGTGCGCCACCAGCACCGCCGGGGCCGGGCTCGCCTCGGTCGCCGACGCGGGCAGGTAGCGGGCGGTGTCCAGCTCGACCGTGCCCGGTTCGCCGGGGCCGGCCGGCACCGTGACCCGCTCCGGCAGGACCGCGACCGAGCCGCCGTCGTCACCGGTCGCGGCCGGGAGCGGACCGGGGCCCTGGCCGGGGACGGCGGCGCCGGCCACCGGAGCCGCCGTCAGCAGCAGGCCCGCGACGAGCAGCGCGATCAGGGAGCCGGCACCGCGGCGGGATCGGGGACGTTCGTGCACCTGTCCGAAACTACGCAGATCGGCGGGGTCGTGCCGCCGCGCCCGGGGCGATGTCCGCACCGTCACGGGGCGCCACCGGAGCTGGGCGCGTGCGCTGGAGCGGTGCCGGTGCACGGACCGCGCCGGGGCTACCGAACCCGGTGGAACCCCCGGACGGGTGGGACAGAGGTGCGGTCGGTCACCCCGGCTCGCCTCGCAACGGTCCGGGGGTGGACACTCCCAACGCACCGCAGGGGAGTATCCCGATCGCGGTGGTGTCGTCAGCACGGTGCCGGCGGCGTTCGACCGGGCGCATCCCCGCGGGCGTCGACCGGACCCGGCACCACCGGCCACGCCAGGCGCTCGCGAGCACGGCGTCGTGGCGGGAGAGACCTCGGGCCAGTCGACGCTGCCCTGCTCTGGAGGAGTGCTCGTGAACGTACCCCTGTGGGTCTGGCTGCTGACGGTCGCCGGTTTCCTGGCGATCGTCTGCGCCGACCTGTTCCTGGTCGACCACAAACCGCATGCGGTGACGCTCGGCGAGGTCACCCGCTGGGTCGTCTTCTACGTGGCGCTGGCGGTGCTGTTCGGGATCGGTGTGGGGCTGTTCGCCGGCGGGACCTACGCCGGCGAGTTCTTCGCGGGCTACCTCACCGAGTACTCGCTCTCGGTCGACAACCTGTTCGTCTTCCTGATCATCATGTCGGCGTTCAAGGTGCCGGTGATCCACCAGCACCGGGTGCTGCTGGTCGGCATCGTGATCGCGCTGGTCATGCGCAGCATCTTCATCGCGGCCGGTGCCGCGGTGATCGACCGCTTCTCCTGGGTCTTCTACCTGTTCGCCGCGTTCCTCATCTACACCGCGATCTCGCTGGTCAAGCAGGCCGCCGGTGGCGACGACGAGGAGTGGCAGGAGGGACGGGTGCTGGCCTTCGTGCGCAAGGTACTCCCGGTCACCGACGACTACCACGGCGCGCGGACGACCCTGCGGATCGACGGCAAGCGCTGGGTCACCCCGATGCTCATCGTCATGATCGCGATCGGCGTCACCGACATCATGTTCGCGCTGGACTCGATCCCGGCGATCTTCGGCCTGACCCAGGAGGCGTACCTGGTGTTCACCGCGAACGCCTTCGCACTGATGGGTCTGCGCCAGCTCTACTTCCTGCTCGGCGGTCTGCTCAACAAGCTGATCTACCTGTCCTACGGCCTGGCCGTGCTACTGGCCTTCATCGGCGTCAAGCTCGCGCTGCACGCGCTGCACGAGAACGACCTTCCGTTCCTCAACGGCGGAGAGCCGCTCCCGGTCCCGGACGTCGGGATCGGACTGTCCCTCGGCGTGATCGTCGGGGTCCTGGCCGTCACCACGGTCGCCAGCCTGGTCGCGGTCCGGATCAAGCCGGAGCTGGCCGAGCAGGGCAGCGCGATCACCGCGCCGCCGCTGGCCCGGACCAAGGAGGACGCCGCGCGGATCGTGACCGAGGACGAGCAGGCCGACCACCACGTGGCCCCGCCGCCGCACGAGCCGAAGTAGCGCTACGGCCCGTCCGGGAGCGGCCCGGCACCCTGCAGGTGGTGCAGGACCACCGGCCCGACCCGTCCTGCGGACAGGGTCAGCGTCATCCAGGTGTGGGTCGGCTTCCGGCGCCGGTCGGTCGGCGAGCCGGGGTTGAGCAGCCGCAGCGTGCTGCCGTCGGCGCGGGTCGCGACGGAGTCCCACGGGATGTGCGAGTGCCCGAACACCAGCAGGTCGGCGTCCGGGTGGGCGGCCGCGGCGCGACGCTCCCGGCCCTGCTTCGCGCCGGTCTCGTGGGTGACCGCGACCCGGACCCCGCCGATCTCGGCCCGGGCGGTCTCCGGCAGCCGGGCCCGCAGGTCGTCGCCGTCGTTGTTGCCCCAGCAGGCCACCAGCCGGGACGCCCGCTGCTCGAGGCGGTCCAGCAGGTCGGCCGAGCACCAGTCCCCGGCGTGCACGACGACGTCGGCCGCCGCGACCGCGTCCCACACCGGGCCGGGTACGTCCCGCGCCCGGCCCGGCAGGTGCGTGTCGGAGATCAGCAGCAGCGCCGTCTCCCGGGAGCTCAGTTCACGCCGACCAGGTCGACGACGAACACCAGCGTCTCGTTCGGGGCGATCACACCGCCCGCCCCGTGGGCGCCGTAACCCAGGTGCGGCGGGATGATCAGCCGGCGGCGGCCGCCGACCCTCATCCCGGTGACGCCGGTGTCCCAGCCGGAGATGACCTGGCCGGCGCCCAGGCCGAAGCGCAGCGGGTTGCCGCGGTCGTAGGAGTTGTCGAACTCCGCGGCGGTGGACTGCGAGACGCCGACGTAGTGCACGGCGACGGTGTCGCCCGGCTTGGCCTCGACGCCGTCGCCGACGGCGAGGTCCTCGGCCACCAGATCGGTGGGCAGCGGGCCGTCGACGATCTGGACGGCGGGCTTCTGCGGTGCGGTCACGCCGGATCTCTCCTCAGGGACGGGAACGGAACGGCCCGGCCGGGCCGGGTGTCGTGGCGACCCTGCCAGAGCGCCGGAACGCCGATGGCGTGGGGGACACGCCGACGGGGCGGATCCTCTCTGGAGGCCCCGCCCGGCCACTCCGGACCGCCGGGCGGGGCATACTTGTCGCCGTCCACAGAGAAATCAACTCTGTTGTCCGGATCACATCTTTGCGAACATCTCCCTGTCGCGAATCCCCATGGGGTGACCCGGATTCGTGCTGTTCACCGCACACCGCACGGGCGGCCGCCCGCCGGTCCGCCGTGGGGAGCGGGTGCCCCGGGGACGTCCCCGGCGGGTGCCCCGGAAAGGGAACCGATCGCCGATGATGTCGATTCTGATTTTCGCGGCCGGGGCCGCGCTCCTGATCTACAGCGCGGAGAAGCTGATCACCTACCTGGTCGGGGCCGCCCGCGGGCTCGCGGTCTCGGTGTTCCTGCTCGCGGTGATCTTCACCGGGATCGAGTTCGACGACCTGGTGTTCGGCGTCGCGCTGAACGTGGAGGGCCTCGAGGACGTGGCCCTCGGCGTCGTCTTCGGCACGGTCATCTCGATGGTCGGCGTCGTGCTCGCGCTGGCGGCGTTGCTGGTGCCGTGCCGGGTGGACGTGCCCAGGGACTACCTCGCCGTCTTCGCGGCCTCCCCGCTGGTCCTGATCGGACTCGCCTTCATCGGTGAGGTCGGCACGGTGCTCGCGATCCTGCTGATCCTGCTGTTCGTGGCGTTCGTCGCCTACGTGGCGGTACGCGAGCGGACCCGCTCGGTGGCGACGTTCCGGGACACCGAGGTCGTGGGGAGCGCCGGCCGGGCGGGCGGCGGGACGCTGTCCGACGACGTCTCCCGCACCGGTGGCATGGAGATCGCCTCGAAGCGGAACCTGCCCGGCTGGGCGCTCATGGCCCTGGCGGTGCTGGCCCTGGTCGGTCTGGTCGTCGGTGCGTGGGTGATGGCCGAGGGCACCGAGGGGATCCTGGAGGAGTTCGGGATCGTCGGCACCGTGTTCGGCGCGACGATCGCGACCCTGGTGCTGACGCTGGAGGACATCTTCCTGACCGTGGAGCCGGCCCGGAAGGGCGCGCCGCTGATCGGTATCGGGAACGTGATCGGCTCCGTGGTGTTCTCGGTGACGGCCAAGCTGGGGATCATCGTGCTGGCCGGTGGCGAGATCGAGGTGACGCCGGACGTGTTCGTCTGGCACCTGCCGGCGCTGGTCCTGCTGATCGCGTTCTCGACCTACGCGCTCTGGACCGGCCGGCTGCGCCGCTGGCACGGCATCGTGCTGCTGGGCGCCTACGTCGTCTACTGGATCGTCAGCTTCGTGGCATTCGGTGTCGTGCCCGCGGACGCCGACTGACAGTGAGGATGTAGGTGAGCCCCGCAGCGGTCGGTCTGACCCACCGACTGACTGACTCCGGGTCTTCAAGGGGATCTGTCGGCCGGTCCGCTGCGGGGCTCGTGCACTCACCAGACGGCGGTT